>NZ_JBHSEL010000044.1:0-165742 GCF_042653845.1 Daeguia caeni
GCGCCATCATCTGCCCAGATGATGGCTCAGAAGCCGATCATGCATTAAGATTGAAACCGGACCACATCATAGGGGCAGGCCACTCATCTCCTCAATCAGGCGAATGACGAGGCGTATCGCAAAAATGAAATGTTGAGTCGGGCTCTAACTATCATTAATATAATCCTTATGCATTCATTAACCATACTTATAAAAAAGTAACTTATTTTATGATTCTTTCAACACTGTTTTATTGTTTTTGTTGTATATTAGTATTTCATTTCGCGTATTAATTGTATTTCAGGAAACCGTATGAATCTGTAAGAGATCGCGCTAAATTCGCGCCATGCGCAACCTGTTGAAGACAATGATCCGAACGGCCTTCCTGATGGCTTTCTGTCTGTGCGTCGGCACGGCCATGGCGGAAAAGACAGCACCCTATTTCATGAACCAGTCCGAGCGGCTGCCGCTTCCTTCGCTGAAGGCACTCACACGCCTGCGCTTTGTCACGACAGTCGATTTTCCGCCATTCAACCATGTGAACGCGCAAGGTCAGCTCAGCGGTTACAATATCGATCTCGTCAAGGCGCTGTGCGAGCAGTTGAATCTCAGCCAGATCTGTCAGATTGAGGCCGTGCCATGGAACGAGCTTGAACAGCATTTGCGCGCCGGCAATGCCGAAGCCATCATTGCCGGCCTGATGCCCACGCCGGACAATCGTGAGGAATTCACCTTCTCGCGCAGTTATATGCGCTTTCCTGCCCGCTTCGTCACCCGCATTGGCCAAGACTTCGACCAGCCCGCATCCGAAGCCACACGCGGCAAGGCAATTGGTGTGGTATGGGACACTGCACATGAACACTTGCTCAAGAGCTATTTCCCGGAAGCTGCGGCAACGCTTTATCCTGACCGGGAAACCATGCTGGGCGACCTCATGCGAGGCAAGCTTGCAGCCGTTTTTGATGACGGCGCCTTTCTGGCAAGCTGGCTTGACACACCCGAGGGCGCCAATTGCTGCACCTTTACCGATGGCCCCTATCTTGCACCGCAATTTCTGGGACAGGGCATGAGCATTGCCGTTCACAACCGGAATGCAGCACTGGCAGACGCCTTCAACAATGCCTTGCAGGCCCTGGAGAAAAAGGGCGTGATGGACGAGCTTTACCTGCGCCACTTTCCAGTCAGCTTCTACTGACTGCCATGCCTGACGCAGCGCGATCACATTGTGCGATCATATTGGCGAACCATATTGGTCAATCAAACAAGATTCAGCCCCCGGGCGGGAAGCCTGTACGTCACAGGCCCCGGCAATATATGCGCCATTTCGTCGCATGATACGACAACAGCACCCAGTTATTTCAAAACATTTTGAAATTTCAGACGGCACAGTAATTACTGTGTCAAAAGAAATATATTTCCAATCAATGCGTTAATAAAAACAAAATTCAAAAATAATACAAAGTTTTCAATGAAATAAATTTTTCTGGATGGCTTCTAACATAAGATAGATTGCAAGTAAATTCTTTATTTTCACTTGAAGATCAGCGCCATCGATCAATAATCAGCATTGGGAGAACGGCAATATCGGCCAACCAGACCAGGCCAGACAATTGTCGGGAGATGGGATGCTTTTCGGCTTGCAACCGAAAACACCGCACGAGGAGGATACAGTATGTTTGATGGCGTACCCGCGCATTGGCACAAGGCACCTGAACAGAAAACGAAGTCCGACAATGAAGCCGCCTATGTCATGCTTGGCATCATGTTGGCCGCACTTGGTGTTCCGGCTGCCTTCCTGGGCTGGGCCCTGTTCACCAGCATCGCCTCGCTGTTTCAGTAACGGCCCTCTTCCGAACATGAAGCCATCAATCGCGGGCCGCTGGCGAAGCTCCAAGGCAATAGAACAATTCAGGCTTTCACAGAAACGCTGAATGGCGCCAGTATATTGTTTTCCGCAGTTCCGGATGGAAAACCGGTGCCCACTTTTCCTGGAACTGCTCCAATGGCCTCAAATTGCGCGGAACATCGCGGTTCCACAGGTGCTGACCGGAAACAAAAACCCTCGTTTTGACCACAGCAAAACGAGGGGCAATCAGTCTGAGAGCCCGCCACATGGCGGGCTCTCTGTTTTTAATGGGCCTGATTGGATTCAATGACAGGCGGAACATTTGCATCCGGCTCGCTGTCCGCCTCATCCTCGCGCCTACGCGGCTTATCCTTGCGTGCAATCACGCTGTAGAACATCGGAATGAACAGTGTTGCCACGAAGGTTGCAGCCAGCATACCGCCGATAACGCCGGTACCGATCGAATGGCGGCTGGCAGAACCCGCACCCGTGCTCAGTGCTAGTGGCAGAACACCAAGGATGAAGGCAAGCGACGTCATGATGATCGGGCGGAAGCGCAGGCGTGCTGCTTCCAGTGCCGCCGCAAGTGCGGTTTTGCCTTCCTCACGTTGCAGCACGGCAAACTCCACGATCAGGATGGCGTTCTTTGCCGCAAGGCCAATCAGCGTCACCAGACCGATCTGGAAATAGACGTCGTTGGTGAGCCCTCGCAGATAGGTGGCAAGCAAGGCACCAAAGACGGCAAATGGAACGGCGGTGATGACAGCAAGCGGCAGTGTCCAGCGTTCATATTGTGCAGCCAGGATCAGGAAGACCATGATCATGCCAAAGATCATGGCCTGCGAGCTGGTGCCACTGGTGGTGACTTCCTGATAGGCAGAGCCTGTCCAGGCAATCTGGTACCCTTCTGGCAGAACCTCACGCGCCACTTCCTGAATGACCTTGATCGCCTCGCCCGAAGTGAAGCCCGGCGCCGGATTGCCAGTCACCTTGGCCGCAAGAAAGGCATTGAAGCGTTCAATCTGATCAGGACCGACAATACGCTTGACCGTAACCAGCGCATCAAGCGGGATCATGCTGCCGGAATTGGCCCGCACAAAGACATGTTTCAGGTCACCCGGATCGCGGCGAAATTCAGCTTCGGACTGCAGATTGACCTGATAGTTACGGCCAAACAACGTAAAGTCGTTGACATAGAGGCTGCCGAAGGTCGACTGCATGGCGGTGAAAACCGAATTGATCGGCACACCCATGGCCTTGGCCTTCTCGCGGTCGAGCTGAATGTCATATTGCGGCACATTCGGATCGAATGTGGTTCGCACCGCCATCAGTTCCGGTCGCTTGCGCAGAGCCTCGACAAACATGTTCGTTGTCTGGGTCAGCGCATTGACGCCACCGCCGGTACGATCCTGCACATAGAGTTCAAAGCCACCCGTGGTGCTCAGCCCCATGATTGGCGGCGGGTTGAAGGCGATGATCAGACCATCCTGAATACCCGCATTCATGCCCATGAAGGTACCCGGCAGATTACGCGCATCCACGTCCGGCGTCCTGCGCTCCGACCAGTCTTTCAGCATGATGAACATGGTGCCGGCGCTGGTCTTCAAGCCGCCCGACAGGAGGTCAAAGCCCGAGACGGCAAAGACATTGTCCACCGCCGGATGGCTCTTGATCGTCGCACTTGCCTGATCAAGCACCTTGGTCGTGCGATCAAGCGATGCAGCTGGCGGCAGGACAGCGGCGGCAAACACGAAGCCCTGATCCTCATCCGGCAGAAGCGAGCCCGGAACCTTCTGGAACAGGAAATAGGTGCTGGCCAGAAGACCCGCAAACAGGCACAGCGCAATGCCTGCACGCTTCAGGAAGAACAGGACACCCACCGTATAGCCAGTGGTCAACCGGTCAAAATAGCGGTTGAAAATACGGAACGGCAGGGCCGGCTCATGATGTCCCGGCTTCAGAAGCAGACCGCAGAGTGCCGGCGTCAGCGTCAGGGCGACAATACCCGACAGGGTCACCGAAATCGCGATCGTGACAGCGAACTGCTTGTACATCTGGCCAACCAGACCGCCCATGAAGGCGACCGGGATGAACACGGCACAGAGCACGAGAACAATGGCGATAACCGGCCCGGTCACTTCGCCCATTGCCTTGATGGCTGCCTTGCGGGGCGAAAGCTTTTCAGTCGCCATGATACGTTCGACATTTTCCAGCACGACGATCGCATCGTCCACGACGATACCGATGGCAAGCACCAGACCGAACAGGGTGAGAAGATTGATCGAAAAGCCCAGCACATACATGCCGGCAAAGGTACCGATGATCGAGATCGGTACGGCAATGACCGGGATCAGCGTTGCACGCCAGCTTTGCAGGAAGACAAACACCACCAGAACCACCAGAATGATGGCTTCGATGAAGGTATGGATCACTTCCTCGATCGAGACCTTGATGAACTTGGTCGTATCGAACGGAATGGAGTAATTGATGCCTTCCGGGAAGCTCTGCTTCAGCTCGGCCATGCGCGCCTTGACCAGATCCATCGTGTTGAGCGCATTGGCGCCCGGCTGAAGATAGATGGCGATCGGAACAGCTGGCGTGCCATCAAGCTTACTGTCAACCAGATAGCTCTTGGTGCCGATTTCAACGCGCGCTACATCCTTCAGACGCAACATGGCGGCATTCGGCGTTGACCGCAGAATGATGTTTTCAAAGGCTTCCGCATTCGGCAGACGGCCCTGCGTGGTGGCCGTATAGGTGAACGGGCCAGCTTCGCTGTCCGGCTGATCGCCGAAGCGGCCAGCGGCAAACTGCGCATTCTGTTCCTGGATGGCATCGCGTACGTCACTTGGCGTCAGGCCAAACTGTGCCAGCTTGTCTGGGCGCAGCCAGATGCGCATGGAATAATCGATATTGCCGAGAAGCTGCACGTCACCGACACCCGGCAGGCGTTTCAGATCGTCAACAACGTTGAGCAGTGCATAGTTGCCGACATAGGTGCGGTCATAGCGTCCACCTTCGGAGAACATGGCCACCATGCCAAGAATGGTGGTAGAACGCTTGTCCACCGTCACGCCAAGGCGCTGCACTTCCTGTGGCAGGGTGGGAGTTGCACGCTGCACGCGGTTATTGACGTTAATCGTGGCCTGATCGGGGTCGGTACCAAGCGCAAAGGTGATGGTGAGCTGCATCGTGCCGCTGCCAAGGCTCGATGACTGCATGTAGAGCATGTTCTCGACGCCGTTGATCTGCTGTTCCAGCGGCGCAGCAACAGTCTGGGCAACCGTTTCGGCACTGGCACCCGGATAGGTGGCACTGACCACCACCTGCGGCGGTGTCAGTTCAGGATATTGCGCGACGGGCAGAATGCGAATGCAGACCAGCCCGGCAAGAACCAGAATGATTGAGATGACCGTCGCAAAGACCGGACGGTCGACAAAGAACCTGTTCATTATTTGCCTACCGTCTCTTCCTTGACTTCAGCCGCCTTCACATCTGCGGCTGGTTCAGCCGGCCTTGCGAAGGCGTCTGCCTCAACCGGCTGTACCGGCCTGCCGGGTGCAGCCTTGATGACGCCCTGGGTAATGACATGATCACCAGGATTAAGCCCCTTTGAAACCAACCATGAATCAGCCAGTTCCCGTTCAATCGTGACAGGACGCGCCTCTACGATATTGTCCTTGTTGACGACATAGACGAGCTGCGCCTGTGGTCCCTGCAACAGGGCTGCCTTTGGAATCGTGATGGCATCCTTGATATCCATGCCGAGAATTTCCGCACGCACGAACTGGCCCGGAATCAGACGGCGATCCGGATTTGGCACGATGGCACGTGCACCAAGCGTTCCGGTTTCCGCATCCAGCGATGACGAGGTGAAGTCGATGACACCCGTGTGGTCATAGGCCGTGCCATCGCCAAACAGGATGCGGATCTTCAGGCTGTCGGCATCCTCGCCGGTCGCACCACGTTCCGCGCGCAGGCGGTTGATTTCGGCCGCTTCCTTGTCGGTGAAGGAGAAGTTCACATAAACCGGATCAAGCTGGGTGATCGACGTCAAGAGGCTTGATGCAGCATCAGTACCGATGAGGCTTCCTTCCGGAACCTGTTCCTGACTGGTGATGCCGCTGATCGGCGCCGTTACCTTGGTATAGCCAAGATTAAGCTGGGCAGAGCGAAGCTGAGCCTTGGCAGCAGCAACGGCAGCCTTGTTCAGATCGCGCGTTGCAAAGGCAGTATCGCGCACGGCAGCACTCTGCACTTTCTGCTGCACGAGCTGTTCTGCACGTTCCGCATCGCGGATCGACTGCTGATATTGTGCCTCTGCCTGGGCAACCTGCGCCTGTGCGCGGGCCAGTTCAGCCTCGTAAAGCGCCGGATCGATTTCGAACAGCACGTCGCCCGCCTTGACCTCGCTGCCTTCAACGAAATTGCGGTGCAACAAAATGCCACCAACACGTGCGCGCACCTGAACATCGCGATAGGCGCTGACACGTGCGGCATATTCATAAGTGACAGGCACATCCTGCGGCACAATTTCAACCACAGTCACCTGCGGGGGCGGTGCGCCTGCACCGCCCGGTGCCTGCGCATGAGCAATCTGTCCTGCAAAAATGAGAAATGCGGCTCCCGCCGCAAACAACCGAATGGAACGCCTAATGGTCATGAGAAATTTGCCTTGCTAAAGCCCGGTGCCGTCAATTAAACATACAGAGGTGTTTGTAAACACGATAAGCCATGCATAAGTCAATTGAAATTCAAAAAATCACAAAGGATTTACCCGCTGATTCTTGGGTATTTTGATCACATGCATACATCCAGGCTTCGGCCTGACCATCGATGAGCTTGAAATGCGCAGAACCAAAGCTGAAGCCGCCGAAACGAGAGAGGCCATCATCATCGCCGCAGAACAGATGTTTCTGGAGCGCGGCGTCAATCAGACGTCGATTCAGGAAATTGCCAGGCGGGCTGGTGTTACCCGTGGCGCTGTCTATTTCCATTTCAAGGACAAGCTCGATATCTTCCAGGCCATTCTGGGACAGGCGTGTTTTCCGCAGGAAGAAATCATGTTGCAGGCGGCGGCGTGCAACCAGCCCAATACGCTGAATGTCCTGGAAACTTCGCTGATCCATGCTCTCAATTCTTTCATTGCCAATGAGCGACAGCAGATCGTTTTCACCATCATCAACCAGCGCTGCGAATATGTGGGTGAAATGGCGCCCATCATTGCGCGGCTTCAGGATGCGCGCGCCAATGTCCTGTCTCTCTTCACCGCACTCCTTGAGGTTGCCGAGCGCCGCAATGAACTGTCACGTGAGTGGACAGCACAAACAGCCGCACCCATCCTGTTGGCAGTCTTTGGCGGACTGTTGAGCGATTGGCTGCGCAGTGACAAAAGTTTCGATCTGGTCACCTATGGCAGCAAGGCGATCTCGGCCCTGATTCTATCTTTTAGGCATCGCTAAATATCGACCTGCTTCCCGGTCTGCATCAATCCCAAATATGTCGAGACCACCATCGACTGCTGGTTGTATGGATTTTATCCTGTCAACCATTGCTGATACACCCAAATAATTTACGCTTACGTTAATGTAACTCTTGCGTCATTTGAAAATCTCGACCACATTGAATTGCGGAGACCATCGCCAGATGGGCAGGAGCATAGCGACGGAGGAGTGTCGCACAGGAATAACGGAGCATATCTCCGGGGAGAGGACATGGCAAAAGGCGTGAAAGGGCAAAGCGCAGCCAAAACCGTGACTGCGCGCAGGGAGGACAATGCAAACGCAAATGGCGACATGCCGTGGTTATCGAGCTATCCAGCGGGCGTTCCGTATGAAATTGACCTGGAAGGAATAACGTCCGTTGGTGACATGATCATCAATTCGGCGCGCCAGTTTTCCAACAAGCCCGCCTTCAGCTGCATGGGGCAGGACTTAACCTACAAGGAACTGGATGATCATTCGCGCGCCCTGGCCGCCTTTCTGCAATCATGCGGTCTGGTCAAGGGTGACCGCGTCGCCATCATGATGCCCAATGTGCTGCAATATCCGATTGCCTTTACCGCAATCCTGCGCGCAGGCTTCGTCGTGGTCAATGTAAACCCGCTTTACACGCCACGCGAGCTTGAGCACCAGCTCAATGATTCCGGTGCCAAGGCACTGATTGTCATGGAAAATTTTGCCTCGACCGTGGAAAGGGCCCTCCCCTCGATCCACGTGCAGAATATCATCGTCGCCTCCATGGGCGACATGCATGGGCTGAAGGGCCACATCATCAATTTCGTCGTGCGCCATGTGAAAAAGCTGGTGCCGAAGTGGAATATTCCGGGCCATGTCCGCTTCAGGGACGCATTGCGCCAGGGACGGGCAAAATCATTCAACCCGGTACCGGTTGTGAGCGAAGACCTCGCCTTCCTGCAATATACTGGCGGCACAACCGGCATTTCCAAGGGCGCAATGCTGACACACCGCAATATTCTTGCCAATGTGCGACAGATGGATCTGTGGCTTGAGGTTGGCTATCGCGCCAAGGGGAAGCCCAAGGATCTCAATCTCCTCTGCGCCCTGCCGCTTTATCACATCTTTGCACTCACGGTGAATGCGATGATCGGTATCCGCCAGGGCGGACGCAATATCCTCATCCCCAATCCGCGCGATATTCCAGCCCTGGTCAAGGAATATAAGAAATATCCGATACACATATTCCCCGGCATCAACACGCTGTTCAATGCGCTGGCCAATGATGCGGAATTTGCCACGGCCGATTTCAAGCCGCTGATCCTGACCCTTGGCGGCGGCATGGCGGTACAGCGGCCGGTTGCCGAACGCTGGAAACAGGTCACCAATTGCCACATCACCGAAGGCTATGGCCTGTCGGAAACCTCGCCCGTGGTTTCAGCCAATGCGCTTGATGCCGCCGAGTTTACCGGCACGATCGGCCTGCCGCTGCCATCGACCTCCATCAGGATCCGTGATGATGATGGCAATGATGTTGCCATTGGCGAGACGGGTGAAATCTGCGTACGCGGGCCACAGGTCATGCGCGGCTACTGGAACCGGCCAGAAGAAACCGCCTCCGCCATCATGCCGGACGGCTATTTCCGCACCGGCGATATCGGCATCATGGACGCGCGCGGCTTTACCAAGATTGTCGACCGCAAGAAGGACATGATCCTCGTCTCCGGTTTCAATGTCTATCCAAACGAGATTGAGGAGGTTGCCGCCCAGCATCCCGGCATTCTTGAATCGGCAGCCATCGGCATTCCGAACGAGCATTCGGGCGAAGTGGTGAAACTCTTTGTCGTGCGGCGCGATCCCAACCTGACGGAGGAGGATGTCAAATCCTTCTGTGCAGAGCGGCTTACCAATTACAAGCGCCCGCGTGAGATCGAATTCCGCGATGCGCTGCCCAAGAGCAATGTTGGCAAGATCCTGCGGCGCGAATTGCGTTCATAGGGCAATCAACTGGCGGGTGACTGCATATGGCACGATCCATTGCAATTGAAACTGCGGATGGATTCAGCTTGTCTGGTCAACTTTTTGAGGGAAGCGGTACAAAAGCGCTGGTACTGATCTCCTCGGCCACGGCAGTGCCGCAAGGCTTTTATGCCGCCTTTGCCGAACATCTGATTGCCCATGGCGCAAGCGCCGTGCTGACCTACGATTATCGCGGCGTGGCCCAATCAAGACCGCGGAAACAGCCACGCCGCTCCATCCGCTATACGGACTGGGCGCTCAAGGATTTTCCTGCCGCCCTTGCCTTTCTCAAATCCGTTGCGCCCGACCGGGAAGTCGTCGGCATTGGCCAGTCCTTCGGCGGCCATGCCTTTGCCATATCGGGCGTTGCCAACCAGTTTGCACGATATGGCATGGTGGCGAGCATGTCCGGCATTACGCGCCTGATGCGTGACCGGCTGGCCTGGCCGCGCATGAACCTTGTCGGCGTGCCAATCTCCTTTTTCACCCGCACCATGCCGCGCTGGGTTGGCGGCGAACCAATTCCCAGTTCCGTGTTTCGCGACTGGGCGCGCTGGTGCCGGATGAAAGAGTTCTTTTTCGATGACCCCCATCTGAATGCCACAGAGCGGGTGGCGGAAATCACCACCCCCATTCTGGCGGTCGGGCTGGAGGATGATCCGTGGGGCACGCCTGAGACCATACGGCATTTCTTAAACCACCACATCAATGCCCCCGTCACGGAACGCTGGTATTCACCGGCAATGGTCGGCAATCAGCCGATCGGTCATCTCGGCTATTTCCGCTCGCGCTTTGCCGCAACGTTATGGCCCGAAATGACGGAATGGCTTCTCGACGGACGTCTGCCCCAACAGGAGCAGAAGGCGGCCTGAGAACGGTCGCCGCTTCATCCGTGAGCAATCACAATCCCGCCTGCGGCTGCTCATGCAAGGCCGGTTCTGTCGTCAAACGGATGGGAGATTGGAAGAAAATCCGGCGCATTCAAGAGGATTCGAACCTCTGTTGGTGTCATTCGGAGGGCACCGTCCTGACCGCTGAACGATGCGTGCGTCAGAATGGCACGGAATAGGTCGAACCCGGCCCCGGCTTCATTACAATTCAGTGATCACTAAAACATGTGCAATGCTAACGTGCCAACAGGCGCGGCAATTCGGCAATCGATTCCAGGACTATATCGGCATGCGGCTCAAGAATTTCACGTGGGCTGTTGCCCGACAGAACGCCGATTGCAAGCCCCGCTCCTGCGGCATGAGCAGTTTCAAGATCGTGCAGATTGTCGCCCACCATCGCCAGTTCATGCGGCTCAAGCCCCAGTTTCTCGACAAAATAGAGCAAAGGCTCGGGATGCGGCTTGGGACGAGCTGCCGTATCATAGCCGATAACCAGATCAAACAGGCTGTCAATATCGAGCGCCCTGGCTGCGGCATGGGCGCCCGCTTCAGAATCATTGGTAGCAATGCCCAGCCGATAGCCCATTGCCCGCAGCGCGACCAGCGTTTCATGCAGGCCCTCTATGGCAACTGCCGAGCGTGCGCCTTCTTCGGCGGCAAACTGGTTGAAATCATCAACCAGCACCCGCATGCCCGCCTCGCCGAGATCTGGATGCCAAAGCGAGACAATATCCTCGACCGTGCCGGCGGCAATGACCGAATTGGCGCGAAAACGCTGCGCATTCCAGTCATAGCCGCCGAGATCCAGCAGCAAGCGGGCATGATCCTCATCGCCATCCGCCGAGCGCTTGGCCAATGTCCAGGACACGGAAAACCATGTCCGGTCAAAGTCGATCAACGTGCCGTCCTTGTCAAAAACGACGGCACGGATCGCCTTTAGGCGCTCTGGCGGCAAGGCCTGCATCATGCCTCAAGCGTTCCCGGACGTTTTTCCACCGCCGATGGCTTGGCACCCAGAAGCTTCAGCAAATCATCGCCGCGACGCACATAACGCAGCGAACGGCGGGTGAGAATGCGGCCAGCCTGTGGGGCTGTCAGCGTGATATCGCCTTCCGGTTCGCCCGGTGTGGTGACGACGGTGACAAGCTTTGCGCCCTCCTCAACCACATCGCCCGGTTCGACATGGTAGAGCACCATGCCGCCTTCCGGCGCGCGGATCATTTCGACATGGCTGAGCGGCGTGACAAGACCCTTGAATTCCGTATCGAGCTTGACGCTTTCGTCACGAATGACGCCGCGATGGACGAGGAACCTGTACAACCCTTCGGCATCACCCTTGCCCATATCGGCATAGACATCGGTCAGGCCGCGGAATTCGACCGTGGTGACGGCGCGGCGCTTCATGTTGCGCTCGGATTGCGGCATCTGCAGCACCGGATGGGCGCAGGCCTCCTCAAAAGCCGCATCTGCCGTGGTGTCCCAGGCAAGAATGGCGGTCGAATTGAGCGCGATGGCGAGATCCTTCATGTCCTCGACGAATTCGTCGGCAATATAGACATAGCTTTCGCTTTCATCGTCGCAGTGCAGGTCAAGCACGATGTCATGTGGCAGAGCCAGACGCAGAAGCGCAGCCTTCAGGCGTTGGGCCAGCGCCACCGGCGCATCCGGACCCGGCAGAGACGACGTGTCAAAATCCGGCAGCAGCGGGAAGGCGCGGTTGAAGTTGACCTGCGTATGGAATTCAAACCGGCCCATATGCTGATAGGCCTGCCACTGATTCGAGCCGATCGGGTTGGCCTGCGGCACAATGGTGATGTTGCCGAGAATGCGGCCCTCGGCTTCGGCCTTTTTCAGCATCGGAACCAGAAAATGCAGCGCTGCCTGCCCCGGCAATTCGCCACCATGCAGCGAGGATTGTAGATAGGCCGAGGTTGCGGATTTATCGCTGCCCTCAAAACGCAGGACGCGCAGTTCAATGGCATTGCCCGGCACATCACCGGCAAACTTGATCATTTCGGTTTTCATTCTTCGTTCCAGTTCTGAATTTGCATAAGCCTGCAATCCGGCTGTATCAGGAGTATAGCTAAGCTTTGCGCCGCGCATGTAAATGCGCGACAAGACCTTGCGTGGAAGCGTCGCGGCCATCGGCCTTCTCTTTGCCCGCAACCACCGGCAGCAATTCCGTCGCCAGTTCCTTGCCAAGTTCCACGCCCCATTGATCAAAGGCATTGATGCCAAAGAGCTGTGCCTCGACAAAGACGCGGTGCTCATAAAGCGCAATCAGGCGGCCAAGCGTGTAAGGATCAAGCAGATCATGGACCAGCGTCAGCGACGGGCGATTGCCGGAGAAGACGCGATGCGGAGCGATGCGTTCAACCTCTGCCTCTGGCAGGTTTCGCGCGCGCAGCTGTGCGCGGGCCTCATCCAGCGTGCGACCCTTCATCAAGGCTTCCGACTGGGCAAGACAATTGGCAAGCAGCATTTCATGCTGGTGATCAAGATCCTTTTCATGTCCCCTGGCTGCGACGATGAATTCCAGCGGGATCGTATCCGTGCCCTGATGCAGGAGCTGGAAGAAGGCATGCTGACCATTGGTGCCGGGCTCGCCCCAGACAACCGGGCCGGTTGGACCCGAGACAGGCTTGCCATCCACCGTCACACTCTTGCCGTTGGATTCCATGTCAAGCTGCTGCAGATAGGCAGGCAGACGGGCAAGACGCTGGTCATAAGGAATGATCGCCCGGCTGCCATAGCCGCAGATGGCACGGTGCCAGTAGCCGATGAGCCCCAGAATGACCGGCATGTTCTTCTCAAGCGGCGCATCGCGGAAATGCCTGTCCATGGCATGCGCACCGGCAAGGAATTTGCGGAAATTGTCTGCGCCAATGGCAATCATCACCGGCAGACCTATGGCCGACCAGACGGAATAGCGTCCGCCAACCCAATCCCAGAAACCAAAGACGCGCCCTGCATCGATGCCAAAGGCCGCAACCTTATCAAGCGCCGTCGAGACAGCGGCAAAATGATGCGCGACCGCCGCCTCGCCCAGACGATCCGCCACCCATTTGCGCGCCGTGGCGGCATTGGTCATGGTTTCGATGGTGGTGAAGGTTTTCGACGCGACAATGATCAGCGTTCTGGCCGGATCAAGCGCGCCAAGCGTGTCGGCAATATGGGAGCCATCAATATTGGAGACAAAATGCGCGCGCGGCCCGTCATGATAGGGCGATAGCGCCAGCGTCGCCATGACTGGTCCCAGATCCGAGCCGCCAATACCGATATTGACAATGTCGGTGATCTTTTCGCCCGTTGCGCCCTTGATGCTGCCGGAACGGATGCCTTCGGCAAAATCCGCCATGCGCGCCAGAACCTGCTTCACATCCGGCAAGACATCATGGCCATCGACCAGGATTTTTTCCGACGTCGCATCGCGCAAGGCAACATGCAGAACCGCACGGCCTTCCGTATTGTTGATATGTTCGCCCGCAAACATCGCCGCGCGGCAACCTTCGACATCGGCAGCCTTCGCTGCCTCGAAAAGCAGCGTCATGGTTTCGTCATTGACCCGGCATTTCGACCAGTCGAACAGCAGGTCATCAAGCGTCAGCGAATAACGCGCGAATCGGCCAGGATCTGCGGCAAAGGCCATGCGCATGTCATCTGGCGCGCCATGCAGCCAATGCGCCTTCAGCCTTGCAACCACCTGATCCAGCTTTGCCGCGTCTCTCGCCATGATGCCCTCCTGTAAATCGATTTAAATGCGGATATCATTACCGTCAAAACGCGATTCAAGGCAAACCAATGCCATCACATTTCAAATCATTCATTTGTTCTATACACCATATAAATTGCAATATGGCGACCCTTTTGGAGTGATTCATGGACCTTGCCGGAGAAGAACGGATTGCAGCCCCGCGTCAGGCGGTCTGGGACGTATTGAACAATATAGAAACGCTGAAGGAATGCATCCCCGGCTGCGAGGATCTGGAACGCATTTCAGAGCATGAGATTCGTGCCGGGCTGAAGGTCAATCTCGGCATAATGACCGTGCGCTTTCATGGCATGCTGGAACTCAGCAACATGGTCGAGCCGCAATCCTATACCATTTCCGGGCGCGGCGAAGGCTCGATTGCCGGTTTCGCGCATGGGGTGACTGATGTACACCTGACGGAAGACGGGGAATATACCATTCTTTCTTACGAAATCCGCGGTGATGCGGGCGGAAGGATCGCGCAACTCGGCACAAAGCTGCTTGGAAAAGTGGCGCGCAAAATTGCCGATAAATTCTTCGCAAATATTGCACAATCTGCCGCAAAGGCTGCTGCCAAAGCCGGTTGATTTCAGCTATATCACTGGCGCATCGTCCAGCCTGAAAACATTCTGGTCAATATGATGCAAGAACAACAAGATGAAGCGTTTGCGCCTTGGTCAACGCAATCGCTCCGAAAACGCCGGAACACCCGCCTGAAAGCCCACTCATGAAACCCAAAGATATTGCATCCTATATTTTCCTCGCAATTGCCTGGGGGCTGTCCTTTCTGGTGACCCTGCATGTGGTCAGGGGCTTTGGCTGGGTCGGGGCTGTCGCTTTCCGCGCCCTGATTGCATCGGCAACGCTCTTTGCCATTGCGCGCCTGTCGGGGCGCACATTAAGCTTCCGGATCGGCTGGTCACGCTTTGCCGTGCTTGGGCTTTCAACCGTCACGCTGCAACTCATCGGCCTGTCCTATGCCATCCCGCGCATTGGCACGGCGATGTCGGCCATCTGCGTTGCCTCGATCCCGCTGTTTTCCATGGTCATCAGCCAGCTCTGGGGGCTGGAGCGTATTACCTTGCGCGGACTCACCGGCCTGCTGCTCGGCTTTTTCGGCATGATCGTGCTGGTCGGCTTCCCGGCACAGGAAATCACACAAAGCTTCATTCTGGGCTGCATTGCCGCCATCATTGCCTGCATCGCCTCTGCCTATGGCAGCAATTATGCCAGCCGCAATTTCAAAGGCATCGGCTCGTGGGAAATGACCATCGGCTCTTTCCTGCTGGGCGGCATTCTGTGCCTGCCGCTCCTGATCGTCGTGCCGGTTCCGGGCATCCCCGCCCCGGCCGATTTTCTTTATCTGTTCACCGCAGCCTGTCTGATGAGCGCGCTGACCTATCTCATCTATTTCCGGCTTGTCGCCAGCATCGGCCCGACCAAGGCCGTCAGTGTCGAATTCGTCGTCACCGTCATTGCCGTGCTGGTCGGGGCGCTCTATCTCCACGAGCCATTGTCCGTGCTGCAACTGATCGGTGCTGCCGTGATCATTACCGGCTGCAGTCTGGTACTGAGTGCGCGCCCTGGTGTGCCGCCACAGACAGCTGCGGAATAAGCCCTTATAATCAAATGCTTTTTACTCATCATGCGCGCCCGGTTGTTCCGGGCGCCCCTGTTTATGTCAATCTGCCATAATTGACCATATGATAAAAAATTTGACCTTCTGTGAAAATCTGTCATCCTGTATGCAACCGGGCATGAAGCAACGCAAGATTGCATCCCGGAAAACGGTAAGGAATGCGCAAAGGGAACCCGCATTCCTGATTAGCAAAATGGGAGATGCGATCCATGGAACCTTCCACGAAGGGATCAGCAGGCAATTCATCCATTGATGCAAATGCTCACGCTCGTGAGCCGGATATTCGCGGCGGACGGCTTGCCGCCGATGCCTATCAGCATGTGTTTGATGACCTGCATCCACCACTGAGCCCGCATGAAGCATTGGTCGAATCCGACCGCTGCTATTTCTGTCATGATGCGCCCTGCATGAATGCCTGCCCGACGGGCATCGATATTCCGATGTTTATCCGGCAGATCAATACCGGCAATCCGAAGGGCGCGGCAAAGACAATCCTAAGCGAAAACATTCTCGGCGGCATGTGCGCGCGCGTCTGCCCGACGGAGACCTTGTGCGAGGAAGTCTGCGTGCGTCAGGTCGCCGAAGGAAAACCGGTCAAGATCGGCCATTTGCAGCGTTATGCCACCGATATTCTGATGGTGGAAGGCAAGCATCCGTTCCGGCGCGCGGCTCCGACCGGCAAACATATCGCCATTGTGGGGGCAGGCCCGGCCGGTCTTTCCGCCGCCCATCGCCTTGCAACCTACGGCCATCAGGTGACGATCTTTGAAGCGCGCCCCAAGGGCGGCGGCCTCAATGAATATGGCATTGCGACCTACAAGGCCGTAAACAATTTCGCCCAGCGCGAGCTTGAATTCGTGCTGCAGATTGGCGGCATCAATATCGAATACAATCAGCGGCTTGGTCAGGATATTTCCATCGAGACACTGAAGAGCGGCTATGATGCCGTCTTTCTGGCCATGGGGTTGCCGGGCGTCAACAATCTCGGCCTTGCCGGCGAGGATGCGCCCAATGTGATCGACGCAGTCGATTACATTGCCAATCTGCGTCAGGCAAAGGATCTCAGCTCGCTTCCGGTCGGTCGCGACATTGTGGTGATCGGCGGCGGCATGACGGCGATTGACGTTGCCATCCAGACCAAGAAGCTTGGTGCGGAGAATGTCACCATCGTCTATCGCCGTGACCGGGAACACATGAATGCCAGTGCTTATGAACAGGAACTGGCACAGATCCAGGGCGTGGTCATCCGCCATTCCCTGCAGCCTCATGCACTGGAACGCAATGCGGATGGTATGGTGCGCGCCATCACCTTTGAATATACCACCGTCAGGGACGGCAGGCTTTGCGGCACCGGCGAATATCTGACACTTAAGGCCGACCAGATCTTCAAGGCAATCGGCCAGAAATTTGAACCCGATCCGCTGCGCGGCTCCGGCATTGGCATGGCGGGCGGACGCATCAGCGTGGATGCAGAACGGCGCACGTCAGTTCCCGGCATCTGGGCGGGCGGTGACTGTGTGGCCGGCGGTCAGGATCTGACCGTTGCCTCGGTCGAGGACGGCAAGATTGCCGCCGAATCCATCCATGCCACCTTGATGAAACAGCCTTATGCCGTCGAAGGCTTTGCGGATACGGTACTGTCCGGCGCCACGCCGGCTGGCCGCGATTTCAGCGTGCCTTTGGACGTACACCTTACCGGCGGTCAGATTTGAGGGGGATCAGACATGGCCAATCTTGCAACGAATTTTCTCGGTATCAAATCGCCCAACCCGTTCTGGCTTGCCTCAGCACCACCAACCGACAAGGCCTATAATGTCGAGCGTGCTTTCAAGGCAGGCTGGGGCGGCGTGGTCTGGAAAACGCTGGGGGCGGAAGGCCCGCCGGTGGTCAATGTCAACGGCCCGCGCTATGGCGCCATTCATGGCGCTGACCGCAGACTCCTTGGCCTCAACAATATCGAGCTCATCACCGACCGTCCGCTGGAAGTGAACCTGCGGGAAATGAAGGAAGTGAAGATGCGCTGGCCAGATCGGGCGCTGATTGCTTCCATCATGGTGCCGTGTGAGGAAGAGGCATGGAAGACTATCCTGCCGCGGGTTGAGGAAACGGGTGCAGATGGCATTGAGCTCAACTTCGGTTGTCCGCATGGCATGAGCGAGCGCGGCATGGGCGCTGCGGTCGGTCAGGTGCCGGAATATGTCGCCATGGTCGTCAAATGGTGCAAGCAATATAGCCGCATGCCGGTGATCACCAAGCTGACGCCGAACATCACCGATATTCGCAAGCCAGCACGCGCCGCCTTTGCCAGTGGGTCGGATGCCGTGTCGCTGATCAATACGATCAATTCGATCATCGGGGTCGATCTTGATCACATGGCGCCCGTGCCCTCGATTGACGGACATGGCAGCCATGGCGGCTATTGCGGCCCGGCCGTAAAACCCATTGCACTCAACATGGTGGCGGAAATTGCCCGTGATCCGGAGACGGCAGGCAAGCCGATTTCCGGCATTGGCGGCATCACCACATGGCGCGACGCGGCCGAATATATCGCGCTTGGCTGCGGTACGGTTCAGGTCTGCACCGCCGCTATGACCTATGGCTTCAAAATCGTGCAGGACATGATCGACGGGCTGTCAGACTGGATGGATGCGCATGGCTATAAAAGCATTGATGATTTCCGCGGTCTGGCTGTGCCAAAGGTCACGGACTGGCAGTATCTCAACCTCAACTATGTGACCAAGGCGCGGATCAATCAGGATCTGTGCATCAAATGCGGCCGCTGCCACATTGCCTGTGAGGATACATCGCATCAGGCAATTACCAGCATGCTCAATGGCGAACGCCATTTCGAAGTGATCGACGAGGAATGCGTTGGCTGCAATCTGTGCGTTAATGTCTGCCCGGTCGAAAACTGCATAACCATGGAGCAGATTGCCGGCATTGATCCACGCACCAAGGCGCCAATTTCGCCGGAATATGCAAATTGGACAACCCATCCCAACAATCCAATGGCCGTGCGGGAAGCGGCCGAATGACAAACGAAAAGCGCCGGGCAAAACCCGGCGCTTTTCCTCTAATAATCATTGGCAAAACGTGCCTGAATGCTCTGCGACAAACGTGCAACCGGGCGTTCGGTGTTGCCCGGCGGATTCCAGCGCAATTCCTCGATCTCACTTGAGGCTACCGGTATCTGGTCGTCGCGTAATTTGAGATGAAAGAGATCAGCTTCCACCGTGGCACCTGCCTCATTGGCGGCAGGGGCAGAGATGCGTCCGGCATAATGAAGCTGTCCGGCATCAATGTGAATGCCGAGTTCCTCTTCAATCTCGCGAATGAGACAGGTCTTCGCGTCCTCACCCGCATCGATCTTGCCACCCGGTTGGATGAAAAACGTGCTGCCGTGTTTGCGCGTCAGCAAAAAGCGCCCCTCATCATCGCGGATGATCGCCGCGGCAATCCGTATCAGTGTCATTTCAGTCTCTCGTCAGTCTCTCGGGCGGATGCCATCCAGCACGATGGCGCAGATCGCATCCACTGTCTTGTCGTAAAAATCAGGCTCTTCCACCCGATTGCCCAGAATGGCGGCAACCTGCACCGCAAAGTCCGAATAATGCTGTGTCACGGCCCAGATGGTGAAAATCAGATGATAGGGATCAACCGGCGCCAGACGCTTTTCAGCGATCCAGCGGTGAATGACGGCTGCCTTTTCATCAACCAGTTGCCTGAGATGGCCCTTGAGAAAATCGGAAATGGCCGGCGCGCCATGCAGGATCTCATTGGCAAACAGCCGTGACGCCGCCGGACGTCTGGCCGACATTTCCAGCTTCAGCGTGATATAGCGCCTAAGTTCCAGCAAGGGGTCGCCTTCGGGGTCAATCAGTTCAAACGGTTCCAGCCAGCTTGCCAGCGTATCCTCAAGCACCGTCACATAGATATTCTGCTTGCGCGGGAAATAATAAAGCAGATTTGGCTTGGACATGCCGGCCTTTTCCGCGATCTGATCGATGGTCGAGCCGCGAAAGCCATAGGTCGAAAACACATCCAGCGCCGCATCCAGAATGAGCTTGCGGTTGATGCCCTGAATGCGCGTTGCCCCTTCCGTCTTTTCCCCCGTTGCCGTCTCAGGCACTGCTTCCGCGCGGGCAGCAGCATCGCCGCGCTTGCGGCGGGCACGGGGTTTTACAGGGGCTGTGGCCATTTGACACCTTTCGATAGCGTAGAATTCTTCAAAAGCGCTTGACCGTTCTGTTGCGCTCTTCTAGCCTGCATTTTGACCAAGTAGTCAAGTTTTTGCTGAAGAAGCAAGAATATTGTGGCCGCAGAGCCAGGTCATGGGAACATATATTGTAGCCAAACGATGCGCCATGCAAAATCATGGACGCTGTTTCAAGGCTACACAAAGAGGAGATTGACCGCATGGTGCTTACCAGCAATCTCAGAATCAATGGCGATCGCCTATGGGACAGCCTGATGGACATGGCAAAGATCGGCCCGGGCGTTCGCGGTGGCAATAACCGCCAGACCCTGACTGATGAGGATGGGGAGGGGCGCAGACTTTTCCAGTCATGGTGCGAAAAGGCCGGGATGACCATGGCCGTCGACACGATGGGCAACATGTTCTTCACCCGTCCCGGTGAAGATCCGGATGCTGACCCGGTCTATATGGGCAGCCATCTCGACACCCAGCCGACAGGCGGAAAATTTGACGGTGTGTTGGGGGTTCTTGGTGCGCTGGAAGTCGTGCGCAGCCTCAATGACATGAACATCAAGACCAGACGCCCGATCGTCGTCGTCAACTGGACGAATGAGGAAGGCACACGCTTTGCCCCAGCCATGCTGGCTTCCGGCGTGTTTGCCGGCGTGCATGATCAGGACTGGGCCTATGAGCGCACCGACGCCCATGGCAAGAAATTTGGTGATGAGCTGAAGCGCATTGGCTGGCTGGGCGACGAGCCGGTCGGCAAGCGCAAGATCCACGCCATGTTCGAGCTGCACATCGAACAGGGGCCAATCCTTGAGGCGGAAAACAAGGATATTGGCGTTGTCACCCATGGCCAGGGCCTGTGGTGGCTGCAGGTGACACTCACCGGCAAGGAAGCCCATACCGGCTCAACGCCGATGAAAATGCGCAAGAATGCCAGCCTTGGTCTGGGTAAAATGCTGCAGCTCGTCAATGAGATTGCCATGGCGCATCAGCCGGATGCGGTTGGCGGCGTCGGCCATATCGAGGTCTCGCCCAATTCGCGCAATGTGCTGCCGGGACAGATCGTGTTTACCGTTGATTTTCGCTCGCCGGACAAGCAGGTGCTCGACGGCATGAAGGCGCGCTTTGAACAGGAAGCGCAGAAAATCGCCGAAGAGCTTGGCCTTGGCATCAAGATTGAAGAGGCGGGCCACTTTGATCCCGTCACCTTTGACGAAGGCTGCGTGACAGCCATTCGCAATGCCGCCGAGCGGCTTGGCTACAGCCATCGCAACATCGTGTCGGGGGCCGGCCATGATGCCTGCTGGATCAACCGGGTTGCCCCCACCGCCATGGTGATGTGCCCCTGTGTTGATGGGCTGAGCCACAATGAGGATGAAGAAATATCAAAGGAATGGGCGTCGGCTGGTGCTGACGTTTTATTGCATGCCGTATTGGAGACTGCTGAAATTGTAAGCTAAGTACAGGCACATCCATACGGCCATTCTGTTCGCAACAATACCACAAAAGGGGAACGAACAATGGCAGCTATAGGGACTGTGACAGGCGCTGGAAAAGGCAAGACCAAGGTCATCAAAGGCGGCACGGTGATTACTGCCGACCGCACCTATAAAGCCGACGTTCTGATCGAAGGCGAGAAGATCGTGGCCATTGGCGATGATCTGACCGGCGATGAAACCATCGACGCAACGGGCTGCTACATCATGCCCGGCGGCATTGATCCGCATACGCACTTGCAAATGCCCTTCATGGGCACCTATTCCTCGGACGATTTTGACACCGGAACCGCCGCGGCACTTGCCGGCGGCACGACCATGGTGGTCGATTTCGTTTTGCCGGATTCAGAAGGCAATCTGCTTGAGGCATTGCAGGAATGGTTCCAGAAGGCCGGCAAGGCGCGCACGGATTATTCCTTCCACATGGCCATTACCGGTTGGAACGAGCGCACCTTCAACGAAATGGCCGAGGTGGTGAAGCGCGGCATCAATACGTTCAAGCATTTCATGGCCTATAAGGGCGCATTGATGGTCAATGATGATGAAATGTTTGCCTCCTTCCAGCGCTGTGCCGAGCTTGGTGCCATGCCGCTGGTTCATGCCGAAAATGGCGACATTGTCGCGCAATTGCAGGCAAAGCTCATGGCAGAAGGCAATAACGGGCCGGAAGCGCATGCCTATTCGCGCCCGCCGGAAGTGGAAGGCGAGGCAACCAATCGCGCCATCATGATCGCCGATCAGGCAGGCGTACCGCTTTATGTCGTGCATGTCTCCTGCGAGCAGAGCCATGAGGCCATCCGCCGGGCGCGCCAGAAAGGCATGCGCGTCTTTGGCGAGCCGCTGATCCAGCACCTGACCCTGGATGAATCGGAATATCATCACCGGGACTGGGACTATGCGGCGCGCCGCGTCATGTCGCCGCCTTTCCGCGACAAGAGCCATCAGGACAGCCTCTGGGCCGGTCTTGCGGCTGGCTCCCTGCAGGTGGTTGCCACCGACCATTGCGCCTTTACCACCGAACAAAAGCGCTATGGCATTGGCAATTTCACCAAGATTCCAAACGGCACCGGCGGGCTTGAAGAACGCATGCCGGTTCTGTGGACGCGTGGTGTGCGCACGGGTCGTCTGACGCCGAATGAATTCGTCGCCGTGACCTCGACCAATATTGCCAAGATCCTCAACATCTATCCGCAGAAGGGTGCGGTGCTGGTGGGGTCGGATGCTGATCTGGTCATCTGGGATCCGGAGGCAACCAGGACAGTCTCGGCCAAGACGCAGCATTCGGCCATCGATTACAATGTGTTCGAGGGCTTTGAGCTGAAGGGGCTGCCGGTCATCACTCTCTCGCGCGGCCGCATTGCCTATGAAAAAGGCCATGTGACGGCCATGCCCGGCGACGGCCGCTTCATTGAGCGCGAAGCAAATGGTGCGGTCAACCGCGCCCTGTCGCAATGGAAGGAAATCGTTGCACCGCGCAAGGTGGAACGCAGCGAAGAACACATGCCGATTGGGGTTTGAGCAATGAGCATGGCCAAGCTTCGGGAAGCGCCGGCGGCCTGTGACAACATGGCTGCCGAGCCCGACAGCGCGCAAAAGCAGACCGTCATCGACATCAATGACCTGTCACTGGTGTTTGAAACCAATGACGGGCCGGTGCAAGCGCTGTCCAACATCAATCTCACCGTTGAACGCGGTGAGTTTGTGTCCTTCATCGGCCCGTCCGGCTGCGGCAAGACCACGCTGATGCGCGTGGTGGCGGATCTGGAACAGCCAACCAGCGGCACGGTCAGTGTCAACGGCAAGACGCCGCAACAGGCACGGCTTGACCGCTCTTATGGCTATGTGTTTCAGGCGGCTGCCCTTTTTCCATGGCGCACGATCGAGGACAATGTCGGTCTGCCGCTTGAAATCATGGGGCTTTCCAAGGCCGAGCGGCAGACGCGCATTGCCAAGAATCTTGCGCTGGTAAACCTCACGGGCTTTGAAAAGAAATTTCCATGGCAATTGTCGGGCGGCATGCAGCAACGTGCCTCGATTGCGCGGGCTCTGTCCTTTGATCCTGACATGCTGTTGATGGACGAGCCCTTTGGCGCCCTCGATGAAATTGTGCGCGACCACCTGAACGAGCAGCTTCTGAAACTGTGGGCGGCGACGAAAAAGACCGTCATTTTCGTCACCCACTCGATTCCGGAAGCGGTGTTTCTGTCAACCAGGATCGTGGTGATGAGTCCGCGTCCGGGCCGCATTCATGAAATCATCGATTGCGACCTTGGCCCGGACCGGCCACTGGAAATCCGCGAAACGGAGGCGTTCTTAAAGATCGCGCACCGTGTCCGCGAAGGCTTGCGTCTGGGGCATGTCCATGACTAACGGCTTCCTGCAGGACAAATTCATTCCAATGACAACCGTTCTGGCAGCCATCATCGTGCTCTGGTACGGGCTGGCAGTGTTTCTGAATGCGCCATTTGAACGCGATCAGGCCGAGCGGGCTGGCACGAGCATTTCCTTTTCGACAGTTGTGACCAAAACAATGGCGCAGGAACGCCCTGTCCTGCCCGCGCCGCATCAGGTGGCAGGCGAACTCTGGAAAAGCGTCTTTGACGTCAAGCCGACCTCAAAGCGCAGCCTGGTTTTCCATGGCTGGGTGACGCTTTCATCCACGCTTCTGGGTTTCGTGATGGGATCGCTGCTCGGCATTCTGCTGGCGGTCGGCATTGTCCATTCACGTACGCTGGACAAAAGCCTGATGCCATGGATCATCACATCGCAGACCATCCCGATCCTTGCCATTGCGCCGATGATCATCGTGGTGCTGAACGCGATCGGCATATCAGGCCTGCTGCCAAAGGCCGTCATTTCAACCTATCTGTCCTTCTTCCCTGTCGCAGTTGGCATGGTGAAGGGGCTCAGGTCACCCGATGTCATGCATCTTGATCTGATGCGCACCTATAATGCCTCGCCGTCGCAAGTGTTCTGGAAATTGCGCTGGCCAGCTGCCATGCCCTATCTCTTCACCTCGATGCAGGTGGCGGTTGCGATCAGCCTGGTCGGCGCGATTGTCGGCGAATTGCCAACCGGCGCGGTTGCTGGCCTTGGTGCGCGCCTTCTTGCCGGTTCCTATTACGGGCAGACCGTGCAGATCTGGGCGGCGCTTTTTGCTGCCGCCATCATGGCGACCGTACTGGTGGCGCTGATCGGCATCCTGTCCAGAATCGTCAACCGGCGCATGGGGGCAAGACCGGAGAGGACTGTGGCATGATCATCAAGCTCCTTGCACTGATTGCCCTGCTTGCCATTTCATGGATCATTGTTGGCTGGGTGGCCGGCCTGAAGGCGCGCAGCAAACGCGAGCAGAAACTGCTCAACATTGCTGTGCCCACCCTGTTCGGCATTGCCATGCTGATCTTCTGGGAAATGACCGTCCGCCTGCTTGAAGTCCCGTCGGTGCTGTTGCCTGCCCCGTCCGTGATCTGGGCGAAGATTACCTCCTCGCTGCCGATCCTCTGGGCGGATTTCCGCCAGACATTCCTGAAGGCGGTGATCTTCGGCTATGTCGCAGGCTGCGGACTCGGCTTCATTACGGCCATCATTGCCGATCGCGTGCCATTCTTACGCAAGGGGCTTTTGCCGCTTGGCAATCTTGCCGCAGCCTTGCCGATTGTCGGTGTGGCGCCGATCATGGTGATGTGGTTTGGCTTTGACTGGGAATCCAAGGCCGCCGTCGTCATCATCATGACCTTCTTCCCCATGCTGGTGAACACGGTGGCAGGCCTTGCCAGCACAGGTGCGATGGAACGTGACCTGATGGAGACCTATGGCGCCAATTACTGGCAAACGCTGATTAAACTGCGTCTGCCTGCCGCCATGCCCTTCATTTTCAACGCACTGAAAATCAACTCGACACTGGCGTTGATTGGCGCGATCGTGGCCGAATTTTTCGGCACGCCCATTGTGGGCATGGGGTTCCGCATATCTGCCGAAATCGGACGCATGAATGTCGACATGGTCTGGGCGGAAATCTTCGTCGCAGCCCTTGCCGGCTCATTGTCCTATGGGCTGGTGGCGCTGATCGAGCGCCGGCTCACTTTCTGGCATCCATCATATCGGGGAGGATAACAGCTTTTCCGGCATCCGTCAGCATAAGGCGGAGCCTGTCAACCAGAGGAGAACAGAAATGAAAAAGTCATTGCATGTAGCTGGACTTACCCTGTCACTTCTGTCAGGCGCGCTGATGGCAGGAACAGCCATGGCCGCAGACAAGCTGACATTGCAGCTCAAATGGGTCACGCAGGGCCAGTTTGCCGGCTATTATGTTGCCAAGGACAAGGGCTTTTATGAAGAAGAAGGGCTTGATGTGGAAATCAAGCCGGGTGGGCCGGATATTGCCCCGCCACAGGTCATTGCCGGTGGCGGCGCTGATGTGGTGGTGGACTGGATGCCATCGGCATTGGCCACGCGCGAAAAGGGTGTGCCGCTCGTCAATATTGCCCAGCCTTTCGAAAAATCCGGCATGATGCTGACCTGTCGCAAGGATACGGGCATCACCAAGCCGGAAGATTTCAAGGGGCGCACACTCGGCGTCTGGTTTGGCGGCAACGAATATCCGTTCCTGTCGTGGATGAACCATCTCAAAATCCCCACGACCGGCGGCCCGGACGGCGTGACAGTGCTCAAACAGGGCTTCAATGTCGATCCATTGATCCAGAAACAGGCCGATTGCATTTCCACCATGACCTATAACGAATATTGGCAGGTGATCGATGCCGGTATTCCGGCCGACCAGCTTGTGGTCTTCCCTTATGAGGATCAGGGCGTGGCAACGCTGGAAGACGGGCTTTATGTGCTGGAAAAGAACCTTGAAGACCCGGCCATGGTGGACAAGCTTGCCCGTTTCGTCCGCGCCTCAATGAAGGGCTGGAAATATGCGGCGGAAAATCCGGGTGAGGCTGCGGAAATCGTGCTTGAGAACGATGCTTCCGGCGCCCAGACCAAGGAAGTTCAGGAGCGCATGATCAAGGAAATCGTCAAGCTGCTTGGCAATTCCGATGGCACGCTGGATGTGGCTGCGGCAGAGCGCACCGTAGAAACACTTCTCGGCGGCGGCTCTGATCCGGTCATCACCAAGAAGCCGGAAGGGGCCTGGACGTCCAAGGTCACCGACGCGGCAAAGGCCAAGCAATAGGCTGACAAGCCTTGCGCATGAAATGCGCAGATGAAACAGGGCGCTTCCGGCAAAGCGGAAGCGCCCTGAACTGTTTCAAACAGGCGAAGCTCTCAGATTCCTGCCTTTTGATTTCTCGTAGCCGATTCCAGTTCGCGCTTCAGGCGCGCTTCCTCTTCCGCCTTTGGCCTGGTGAAGCGGCCAAGCAGGAGATAGGCAACCGGCGTCACGAACAGGGTTGCAATCGTGGCAAGGCCAAGGCCACCAACAATCACCCAGCCAAGCGCGATGCGCGCCTCTGCACCGGCACCCGTGGCCAGCACCAGTGGCACGCCGCCAAGAATGGCGCAGATCATGGTCATGCAGACCGGACGCAGGCGGATATTGGCCGCCTCTTCAATCGCCTCACGCACATCCAGCCCCTTGTCTCGCAACTGATCAGCAAATTCGACAATCAGAATGCCGTTCTTGGCCATGATGCCGACCAGCAGCACCAGCCCGATCTCGCTATAGACATTGAGGCTCGTGCCGGTCAGAAGCATGGCGACAACCGCACAGCCAAGGCCGAGCGGAACCGTTGCCATGACGATCAGGGCGCTGACAAAACTTTCAAACTGTGCCGCCAGAACCAGCAAAATGATGATGATGGCAAAGCCGAACACCAGCACGAGGCCGCTTGATGTGTCGCTCAGCGTTGCCGCTTCTGCGAGCGGAATGATGTGGCTTCCCGGCGGAAGCAATGGCGCTGCAATTTCCTGCACCGCGGCATAGGCATTGCCAAGCGCAAAGTCCGGTTTCAGGCCGGTGGTGATTGCCACCGAACGCTGGCGCGATTCGCGATTGAGCTGCGGCGGCACGGCCTTTTCCACCACGCTGGCAATGGATGACATCGGCACATAGCGGCCATCGGATGTCTTGAGGAAGATGTTTTCCAGATCCGTCGGGTCATTGATCGGATTGGTGGACGAGACAAATTTCACATCGAAACTGCGGTCGCCGACATAGACAGAGCCTATCTTGCGGCCATCGAGAACCGACTGAACCGCATTGGCAAGCCCCGTAATGTCAATCCCCAGATCGGATGCGCGCACGCGATCAATCTCGACGGCAAGCTGCGGCTGGGTCGCATCAACCGACAGGCGTGGCTGGACAAAGCGCGGATCCTTTTCCAGTGCTGCAACCACGGCCTGTGCTGCCGGTTGCAGCTTTGAATATTCGCTGCCGACAATGGCAAATTGCAGGCCACTGCCAGCGCCACGAATGCCCAGACTGTTCGGCTGGCCGGGGAAAATGCGTACGCCGGTAATGTCCTTGATGCGCTCGGTCACGTCCGCCACGATTTCCTGCTGCGAACGCTTGCGCTCATTCCATGGCGCAAGGGTGAGGATCATGAAACCATTGCTGGATGAGCCCATCGCGCCCGAAATCGCCAGTGTGGTTGCGATTTCACCACTTTCGCGCAGCGGTTCCACCGCGCGTTCGATCGCTTCCAGTTGCGACTGCATGAATTCAACGCTGACGCCCTGCGGGCCGGTAATGCGCAGTGGAATCGAAGCACGATCTTCCATTGGCGTCAGTTCCTGGCGGATGGTGCCAAAGCCGACATAGGCAAAGCCTGCAAAAAGAACAGAAACCAGCACCACGACATAAGGAGCGGCCAGACAGGCATGCAGCAATCTGCGATAGGTGGCACTCAGCGCCCCGCCAAAACGGCGCATGAACCGCGGTCCGTGGCTTTCTTCCTGCACGCCATTGGCTTCCTTCAGGAAACGGGAAGCCAACATCGGGCAGAGCGTCAGCGCCACGACCGATGACAGGAGAATGGAAATCGCCAGCACGAAGCCGAATTCACGGAATAGGCCACCTGCCTGCCCCGGCAGGAAGGAAATCGGCACGAAGACGGCAACAAGCGTCAGCGTGGTAGCAATAACGGCAAAGAACACTTCCTGCGTGCCAAGCACGGCCGCTGCACGCGGCCCCATGCCCTGATTGCGCCGGCGCACGATATTCTCCAGCACCACGATCGCATCATCCACGACAAGGCCGGTAGCAAGAACCAGCGCCAGAAGGGTCAGGATATTGACCGAAAAGCCGACGAGATAGATCGCAGCAATCGTGCCGATCAGCGCTACGGGAATGGAGAGTGCCGGAATAAGGGTTGCGCGCGCATCCCACAGGAACAGATAGATGATCAGTACAACGATCAGCACCGAGGCAATGAGCGCAATCTCCACCTCGTGGATGGCGCCATTGATGAAGCTTGCATCATCACTGGTGACCGTAATGCTGACCCCTTCCGGCAAGGTTGCCTGAAGGTTTTTGATCGCGGCGCGAATGCCGGTGGAAATATCCAGCGTATTGGACTGTGCCTGACGCACAATGCCAAGACCAATCGCATTCCTGGAATTGGCACGGACGGTTGAGCTTTCAATATCCGGCCCCAGCGTGACAGTCGCAACATCGGCAATGCGTGTATGGCCCTTGATGAAGACGGCCTCGAATGCCTCCGGCGTTTCGAGGGGCGCGCTTGCGCGCACCACGATTGACTGATCGGCACTGCGCAACGAACCGGCCGGCGCATCAAGCCCCATGGAGGACAAGGCATTGGCAATATCGGCAATGGTCAGACCATAGCTTGCAAGCCGCGCCTGATCGATATCGATGCGGAAAATCTTGTCGCGATCACCATTGATCTGCACATCGGCCACGCCTGGAACCGCTGCCAGCACATCCTGAATATGGTCTTCAACCAGAACAGTCATGTCATCAACCGACATCGTATCGGAAGTGACGGACAAACGCATGACCGGATCAGCATTGGCATCCGCCTTGACGATACGGGACGGGTCTGCCTCATCGGGCAGATTATTGGTAACACGCGAAATCGCATCGCGCATATCGGCGGCAGCGACATTGAGATCAACACCGTCATTGAACTCAACCGTCACACGGCTACGCCCAAAGGACGAGGTGGAGGAAATGGATTTGACGCCGGAAACGCGCGCAACCGCATTTTCCAGCACCTGAGTCACCTGACGGTCTATCGTTTCAGCGGAAGCGCCCTTGAAATCGGTGCTGATGGTGATGATCGGCCGGTCAACATCCGGCAGTTCGCGCACGTCAACGCCGGTGACGGCGGCAAGGCCTGCCACCATGATCAGCACATTGATGACAAAGGCAAAGACCGGACGGCGAATGAACAGGGCAATTGCGCCGCCATTGTCACCGGGAGAGGATGATTTCGTGCTCACCGGGCCATCCTCATTCTGCCTGTTCACCGGACTTTGGCGCGTCCTTGGCGACGCTGTCCCTGTTCTTGATCTGCACCGGCGCGCCATCTCGCACTGTCTGCACGCCCTCGGTGACGATCAGGTCACCAGGCTTGATCGGTGCATCGATGAGAACGCTGTCGGCATTGCGCTGCACAATGCGCACCATGACCTTTTGCGCCTTGTCACCTTCAATGCGCCAGATATAGGCGCCATCCGCCCCCCACTGAACCGCCAATGGATTGACCGAAGGATAGCGGTCGCCGGGGAAAAGCAAAGTGACCGAAAAGGACATGCCCGCGCGCAGCTGATCATCCGTATTCGGCACTTCCGCGCGCACATGCAGCGTGCGGCTTGCCTCATCAAGCATATTGTCGACGGCATTGATCTGGCCGTCATGGATCGTGCCGGGGAAGGCGGTTGATTCTGCCGTCAGCGGCTGTCCAACCCTGATCTGCGGGGCAAAGCGCTCCGGCACCCATATATCGATCAGCACCTTGCTGCGGTCATCAATACGGGCAATCGGCGTTTGTGCCGTGACATAATTGCCGACATTGACCGGAAGAATGCCGACAATGCCGGAGATCGGCGCACGCAATGTACGCCGTTTCAAGGCAAGTTCAGCATCCTGCAGTGCAAGCCTTGCATTGGCGACGGCAAGTTCTGCCGCAACCGACTGCACTTCGGTCGCCGTATTGGTTGCGCGCAGCTTTTCAATGCGCTGGCGCGCCATTTCCGCATCTTTCAGGGCAACCTTTGCCTTTTCGACGGCAATCGTCTCGGTTTCGGAATCCAGTTCAGCAATCGGATCGTCTTCCCTGACCTCATCGCCGGCCTTTACATAAAGCCTGGTCAGATAACCGCTGGAATAGGGTGTTACCGAAACCGTGCTCTGGGCACTGGCCGAACCAATAGCGGTCAGGCGGTTATTGATCGTCTGTTCCTGGGCAGGTTCGACAACAACAAGCGGAGCGGAGCGCGCAGACGACCCGCTGCGTGGAGCGCCATTTGCAGCAGGCGCCTGTTCGGCCACCATCGTCTGTTTGCTCTTATAGACATACCACCCGCCCGCGGCCACGCCGATGATCAGCAGGCTGAGAACGATCTGCTTCCAGGATTTCATGCAATTCTCCGGGCTTGGCACGATCAGACGACAGGCGTCGTGGCTGCGAACCACAGACCTGTCAATCAGAGACAGTGCCAGACAATCAGACCGAAAAGGATCCGGCAAATTACACCCGCCCCTCTTCAGATCCGCCTCTGTCAATATGCCATTGGTTTAGCCCTGGTCGAATTAAATTTCTGTAAGTTTTGCTGAAACCGGGGGCATGCAATGGCCCGCAATATCATTGTTCCGTCTGGTTTTGACCAACACGCCGCCATATGACAGATTGATAGCGAGAATTCCGACCTGTTTGAAATGGAATGAGAAAGTTGGGGAGCTTTCTCGATTTGGGACCATTCCATGGCTTCTGTTGATAAAGCGACAATAAGAACAGACGATCCTGAGGGTAAAAATACCCTTGGCGATACGGTCAGCCCAACTGCTGCGGAACATTTTGCCCGTTTGCGCTGGCACAACCGCCTGTCCAACAAGTTCCTGTTGCTGACCATGCTTGCGGTTATGATCGCGGAGGTGCTGATTTTCGTGCCCTTCGTTGCCAATATGCGCCTGCGCTGGCTGGGAACACAGCTGGGCGAAGCAAGCGCAATCTCCGAAGTGCTGCTGACCGACCACATATCGGACATTCCGAGCGAGCTGCAGAACAAGATCCTTTCCGTTACCGGCACCAAGGCCGTGGCGCTGCATGGCGCTGGGGCATCGCGCATGATCGCCATGTCTGACCTGCCCGATCAGATCGATGAGGTGGTCGATCTTGACCATGTCAGTGAAACCCACGCCATTGTCGATGCAATCCGCACATTGTTTGATAGCAAAGAAAGAACATTGCGAATCACCGGCAAGGTACCCACGGCCGATATGCCGGACCGCAGGATCGAGATTGTCATGTCCAATACGACCCTGCGTGCGGCAATGCTGCGATTTGCCCACAATGTGCTGATCCACTCGCTCATTATTTCCATCATCGCTGCGTCGCTGATCTATATGATCATTCATGTCATGCTGTTGCGGCCCGTGCGTCTGCTGCACCGTAGCATGATCGAATTTGCCGCCGCACCCGACAATCCGGCACGCATTCTCGTGCCGGAAAACCGCAAAGACGAATTTGGCATTGCCCAGCAGCAGATTTCCCATATCCAGAGTGACCTGCAACAGACGCTGAAAGAACAGAAACGTCTGGCCGATCTTGGTCTTGCCGTATCCAAGATCAACCACGACATGCGCAATATCCTGGCCTCCGCCCAGCTCATATCGGACAGACTGGCAGATATTGATGATCCGCTGGTACAGCGATTCGCACCAAAACTCATTCGCACCTTGCGCCGCGCCATCAACTATTCGGAAAGCGTGCTGGCCTATGGCCGTTCGCAGGAACCACCGCCCAAACCGCAACGCATCCTGCTGCACCCTGTCGTGGAGGATGTGCGCAATTCACTGCCGCTTTCCTCCGCAACCGAAATCTGTTTCGTGAACCGGGTGCCTGAAAATCTGGAAGTTTATGCCGACAGCGAACAGCTATTCCGTGTGCTGACCAATCTGTGCCGCAATTCGGTTCAGGCCATGACGCACGCAGCAGACACGATTGATGAAAAGATCCTGACCATTACCGCCGGCAAGATTGATTCGACCACCATCATCGGCGTCGAGGATACCGGCCCCGGCCTGCCGCCCAAGGCGCGCGAACATCTGTTTGCCGCCTTCAAGGGATCAACCAGCAACGAGGGCACGGGGCTTGGCCTTGCCATTGCGCAGGAACTGATTGTTGCACATGGCGGCACGATCGAACTGCGGGATGATCGTGCAGTCGGCGCACATTTCGAGATTCGCCTGCCCGACGAGCCAACGCGCCGTTAGCAGCGCGATAACCGGTCAAAACGCGACAGCACCTGACGAAATTGTGGCGGGAGAGAGGGATGGAACGCCGGAAAATCGGATCTGTGCAAAAAAAACAGCACAGAATGTAATTTTTTATGAGAAAGACGCTTGCATTTAGGCGCGTGTCCGACTATCAACCGCCCTACGCCGTAACGAGCGGCCGACACGGCAAGCACCCGTAGCTCAGCTGGATAGAGCACCAGACTACGAATCTGGGGGTCAGAGGTTCGAATCCTTTCGGGTGCGCCACTTTTTCTCCAGAAAAAATTTTGTATTCAATATCTTGATCTTGGCCTTAGACGCAAGACGTTCTTTCCTTGCCCCCTCAATAACGCAATGAAGCCATCACGTCGTTGGGAACAGATCTTGAAGATAGTTCGATTTTGCTTCCCGACCAATAGTCAAGCAATCCGGAAATTGTGCTGATTGCCTTTCCGCGATTGTGACATGAACGCAGCTGTTTCTTCTCCAATGCATGTTGTACTCAGGACGCCCCCGAAACCTCAGTTTGGTCCTTTCCTGTCCTATATGCACAAAGGGCAGTGATTTCTTCGCTCTGAATGAGTAATTTTTAAATTATCGCCTATCCATGTTTATCTATATGTTTATATTCACCCTGCAATTCTTCCTACCGCGAATTCTACAACAGTTTCCTGAACGACCACATAAATTAAGTTGATTTTTATTTCTCAACAATAATAGCCTCTTGTAATTTCATAAAATTTGATATGAATTATGGGAAGTTATTTTAGAATACGGGAAATAACACTGTGTAAGAGAGGTGGGGGGGCACCTTGGGGTAAGTGTAGTCCGACAGGACGACACCATCTAATACATCATTGCGCGGATGTCGCTGCGTGTTTCGAGGCAATCTGCAACCTGCCAGTCGTGCTTGCACGACTGAAGAAAACTGCTCACAGAAAGCTCGGATTTCTGGACATCTCGCGCCTTTGTGTACTGGTTTTCCTGCATGACTGCGGCAAGCTGCATCCCGGTTTCCAGGCCAAAGGTTGGCCTGCTGATATCTGGCGACAGGCTTGCGTTGGGCATCTTGCGGCCGGTGCCGCCATCTTCTGGGGCCATTATGAAACCGAGAAACTCGCCCGCGCGCTCAACATCGAGGCCTTGGCTGCGTGGGGTGTGGACGTCAATCTGCTTTACGCCGTGCTGGCGCATCATGGCCAGCCTTTCAATCTTGATGATAGCGCCAAGAAGGGCTGGCAACCAGTCGGAGCCGCGGGTTACGACCCGTTCCTCGCCGCCGAGGAGATAGGCAGCGCCATGCGGCACTGGTTCGCGCCGGCCTTTGCAGATGGCGGCGAGCCATTGCCCACCACGCCCGAATTCCAACATCTGATCTGTGGTCTCGTCATGCTCGCCGACTGGCTGGGCTCGACGGAGGAGATCTTTTCCTATGTCCCGGACCTTGACCCCGACTACTGGTCCAAGGCGCAGGCCAAGGCCCGGGAAGCGGTTGCGCGCATCGGACTCGATACGGAACGGCTGCGCGCATTCCTGGAGGGACGAGCCGATTTTGCGACCCTGACCGGCGGCTATGCACCACGCCCCGCACAGGCTGCGGTAGGAAACGTTCCTCTCGACGAACAGCTCATCATCCTCGAAGCGGAAACCGGTTCCGGCAAGACCGAGGCGGCGTTGTGGCACTTCGCCCGACTGTTCGAGGCGGGCCGCGTCGACAGCCTCTATTTTGCCCTGCCCACACGTGCCGCGGCCAAGCAGATCCACGGGCGTGTTCACCAGGCCATGCAGCGCCTGTTTGGCGAGGCGGCACCGGAGCCGATCTTGGCCGTGCCGGGCTATTTCCGGGCGGGCGAGCATGAGGGGCAGGCCTTGCCCGGCTGGAAAGTGCGCTGGGACGACGATGGCGGCGAGGAGGAGCGCCGCCTGCTTGGTCGCTGGGCGGCGGAAAATACGAAACGCTATCTGGCGGCGATGGTGGCTGTGGGCACCGTGGATCAGGCCATGCTGGCGGCGCTCCAAGTCAAGCACGCGCATCTGCGCTCGGCTGCGCTGGCACGCTCGCTTCTGGTGGTTGACGAGATCCATGCATCCGACCGCTACATGAGCGAGATCCAGACACATCTGCTCAAGACACATCTTTGCCGCGGCGGTCATGCGATGCTGATGTCGGCAACACTCGGCTCCGTGGCGCGGGTGAAGTGGTTGACGCAACAGCGGCGCGCCAATGAGCCTCCGTTCGATGTTGCGGTCAATACGCCCTACCCTGCCGTCTGGGGCAGGCTTCGCCAAGAGCCGGAGGCCCCTTCTCCCGACACCAGGGGAAAGCGCGTGGCTATGAGCCTTGCCTCGTCCTGGACAGCCGAAGAAGCAGCCCAGCGTGCTATTGAGGCGGCCGCCGCCGGGGCGAAGGTGCTCGTCATCCGCAACACCGTGTCGGCTGCGGTCGACACGTTCCGCGCAGTGGAGGCAGCTAGCGGTCATGATCTGCTCTGGAGAGTAAATGACAAACCGGCACTGCACCACTCCCGGTTTGCGGTGGAGGACCGTGAACTACTCGACAGGGCCGTGGAAAGAGCGCTGTCACCGAAGACCGACGAGCGGACAAACAGCGGATTAATCATCATCGGCACCCAGACGCTGGAGCAGAGCCTCGATATTGACGCGGACATGCTCATCACCGATCTCTGCCCGGCAGACGTTCTCTTGCAGCGGATCGGCCGCCTGCACCGTCATGCGCTTCCACGGCCCGAAGGATTTGAAGTGCCACGGTGCATCGTTCTCGCGCCTGAAAACGGGCTCGATGCTTTCACCGCGCCAAAGTTCGAGAACGGGCTTGGCATGTTCAAGGATGGCGGAGGCGTCTACGAAAATCTTCACGCCTGCGAGCTCACGCGGCGGCTCGTCATCGACCATCGCGAGTGGGTCATCCCGCAAATGAACCGCCTCTTGGTGGAGAGTGCCACACATCCGGAGAAGATCGAGGCGCTGAACAAAGAACTGGGTTCGGCTTGGGAAAAATACTGGAACCGCATTTATGGAGCCAGCATCGCAGAAGCGGGCAGCGCGCGGAATGCCCTCCTGCGCACCGAAGAAGATTTCATCGATCTGGGCGGAATGCCACGACTATTTCTCAACGAGGAGAAGGCACAGATGGTCCGCACACGCCTAGGCGCTGAAGGCGCACGAATCCGGTTCGCGGATGGCATGGTTGGGCCGTTCGGACAAGCCATCAGCGGAATCACGCTTCCCGCGCACTGGTCAAAATATCTCGTGCCACCGGACGAGCCGATCGTGCCTGAAATCAAGGATGGGAAGCTCTGCTTCACCATTGGGGAAACGCGGTTTTCCTACGGCCGCGAGGGACTGGAAAGGGTGAAACCATGAAGGGAAAGATGTTCAATCTCCTCACCGACGCATTTATCACCGCCCTCCCCCTCGGCGCACTGACATTGCCGGGAACCCTCGCCGCACTCGCTCGCGACGAGGTGGATGATTTTCCCGCACTGCGCGCCCACCAGGGCATGTTCTGGCACATGTTTCTTGTCCAGCTTGCCGCACTGGCCCTCCACAGAGCTGACGAAACGGAAATCCCGCAGGACGAGGAGACCTGGCGCAGATTGCTGCGCGGGCTGACGAAGGATTTTCCGGACGACGAGCCATGGTGCCTCGTGGTCGACGACTGGTCGAAGCCTGCCTTCATGCAGGCGGCGGTGCCGGATGAGGTCAAACTGGAAAAGCTGGCTCCTTCGCCGGACGCCCTCGACCTGCTCATTACCGCGAAGAATCACGACATCAAACAGGCCGTCGCGCGCAGGGCAGAGCCGGAGGACTGGCTGTTTGCACTTGTCACCCTTCAGACGGGCGAAGGCTATAACGGCCGCGACAATTACGGGATCGCCCGCATGAACGGCGGATCATCTTCGCGCCCGATGCTGGGACTGGCGCCATTGTCAAGTCGGACGCCGATGAACATGGCCCCGCGACCTGGCGCCTGGTTCAGTCGTGACGTCGCTGTGCTTCTGACCACCCGGCAAAGGGTGCTGGACAAGTCGGTAATCGATTATCCGCCCGTGGGCGGCGTCGGCCTGACCTGGCTTGCCCCCTGGCCCGAAGGAGCGCAACTCCGTACGCGGGATCTGGATGTCTGGTTCATAGAGGTGTGCCGCCGCGTGCGCCTGTCAATACGCGAGCATGGTCTTTTCGGCTCCACAGGAACTTCCAAGGCCACGCGAATCGATGCCAAGCATCTGAACGGCGCACTTGATGATCCCTGGGCTCCTGTTTTGAGGCCAGAGAACAAGAGCTTGACGCTGAACAGCGGCGATTTCGATTATCGAAGGCTCACCGAGCTGCTTTTTTCGGGCGACTGGGACAGGCCGGTCCTGGCGGAGCTGGCCGATATAGACCGGCAAGGCGAGACTTTGGCCGTGGTTGCCGCTGCACTTTCGCGAGGCAACAGCAAAACAGAAGGGTTCAAGTCTCGCGTTGTGCCCCTTTCCGGCAAGGTCGCCCAGGCTCTCGGGGCAAGACGACCCGAGTTGCACCAGCTTGCGCGGTCTCAGGTGGAAAGCATCGTGACGTTCGACAAGGCCTTGCGCGATGCCCTTGTGCTGGCGGCAGCGGGCGGTGAACGGGAGGAGCAGGAGGAGAAAAAGAAGAAGAAGGAAAAACTTTATAAATATGCCGAGCTCGCCCGCGGACATCTCGACCGCTACGCGGACGAGATCTTCTTCGAACATCTCTGGAGACGCTTCGAGGCGCAGGAAGCCGGACCGGAGGCCTTGCAAGCCGAAGAAAAGGCTTTCGCGGGAAAGCTTTGGAACCGCACGACGATGATCTTCGAACAAGCCCTGCCCGCCCTGCCCTGTGCCTCGTTGTTCCGTCCACGCGCCGAGGCGCGGGCAAGGTCATTGCTCCGCTTCCTGGTGAAGAAACGCTACCCAGAACTTTTTCCAATGCAGCAGCGAATGGAGACCATGACAGATGCCGCCTGAGGAGAACAGACAGACACCCGGCGATAGGGTGTTCCAGCTTGCCCAGAGCATGGTGAAACTCGACCCCGGCCAGCTTGCCAGGCTCCGCCGCATGGATCCAGAGGGACCCGGCGAAGGCGATTTCTGGCGGCTGGCCGTGCAGCATGATCTGCGCACGGACAGCAAGAGCCTGCTGTTCGTGCGCATTCTTGCCCTGCTCACGCCCAAAGGCGATCCGGACGGGCACAAGATGCTGCACGACAGGAGCAAGCCGCTCGGTGCGGCCCTTTTCGAAGCAGGTTATCCCGAAACGCGCCTGCTCAATTTTCTGGCGCTCCCTCATGCAAAACGTGGAGAGGCGCTGGAGCGCATGGCACGCTGGCTCGCAGCCAAAGGCCACAACGGCGTGAACTGCACCGACATCGCCCGTTTGCTCTTTTCGGACGATGTTTCGCACAGCCGCCGCCTGGCCGAGACCTACTACCGCGCCAAGGACAAGGCGCAATCGCAGACGGATTCAAACGAGGACAAAGCCGCATGACTACCCCGCGTTTCCTTCAGATCCATACCCTTCATTCCTATACCGCTGCGCTGCTGAACCGGGACGACAGCGGTCAGGCCAAGCGACTCGTTTACGGCGGCACCAGCCGGACGCGCATTTCCTCGCAATGCCTCAAGAGGCACTGGCGGACTGCGGAAAACGATCCGCATGCGCTGCAGCGGCTAGCGGGCTATGTCGACTCTTTCCGGTCCCGGGAACTGGTGACGGAGAAGGTGATCGCTCCTCTGAAGGGGCGTTACTCCGATGAGGTAGTGGCTGCGCTTGAGCCGGCATTCCAGAAGCTCGTGTACGGAGACAAGGCCGACAAGGGCAAGAAGAGCCGCCAGACCCTTCTTCTCGGTCAGCCCGAACTCGACTGGCTGGCTGCCCGTGCCGAGGAAATCGCCAGTAGCGCAAGCGACGCGAAAGCAGCAGGGAAAGCCGTTGCCGACTGGATCAAGGACAAGAATTTCAAGGCAATGGCAGAAAACACGGCCCTACCCGGCGGCCTTACCGCAGCACTATTCGGGCGCATGGTGACCTCCGACCCCGCGGCCAATATCGAGGCCCCGGTGCACGTAGCGCATGCCTTTACCGTGCATGCAACGGAAGCCGAGGATGACTACTTTACTGCCGTCGATGATCTGAAAAAAGACGATGACGACAGCGGGGCGGATACAATCCAGGAAACCGAAATCACCTGCGGCCTGTTCTATGGCTATGCAGTCATCGACCTGCCTGGGCTGATCGCCAATCTCGGCGGCGACCAGGATCTCGCCTCCCGGGTAACCTACAATCTCCTTCATCTCATTGCCGAAGTGTCGCCCGGGGCCAAGCTCGGCTCCACCGCGCCCTATGGCCGCGCTGACCTGATGCTGGTCGAAGCAGGCGACCGGCAGCCGCGTTCGCTGGCCACCAGCTACCGCAAGGCGATCCCCCATGACCTCAGCAAGGCCATCGAGGCACTGGACAAGCGCCTGAAGGAATTCGACGAGGCCTATGCCACCGGCGAGGAGCGCCGCCAGATGTGCGTGGAAGGCCAGATCGACGGCATCGAGAAGGGCTCGCTCGCCGCGCTGGCCGAATGGGCCGCAGGGAAGGTGAAGGAAGCCGCAAATGCCTGAGGAATACCGCTGGCTGGTCCTGCATCTCGAAGCGCCGCTGCTTTCGTTCGGTGGTGTGCGTATCGACCACATTGGCGTGACGCGGGATTTCCCGTGCCTGTCGATGATGACCGGGCTTCTCGCCAACGCGCTGGGCTACCGCCGTACGGAATGGGAGAAACATCAACAGCTGCAGGATCGGCTCATCTTTGCGGCGCGGCGCGATCGCGAAAACCCGGCGGGGCTGCTGACAGATATCCAGAACGCCTGGCTCAGCGGTGAAAAAGGCTGGACGACATGGGGTGAGCACGAAGAAGGTGGCGGGGCCAACGCCAATGCGCCGCACCGCCGCCTGCGCGACTATCATATGGACCAGCATGTCGTGGTGGTGCTGCGGCTGCGGGATGACGGCACGCCCGCTCTCGACACGCTTGCCGAAGCGCTGGCGAGACCCGCACGCCCGCTGTTCATCGGCCGCAAGCCCTGCCTGCCGGCAGGGCCGCTTGTGCGCGAGGCGCCCTTCGTCCTTGCGGCAACCGCCTATGACGCCCTGAGCAAGATCAGCGATGAAACCGGCGACGGCGAGGCGCGCGCTCTGGCCGCTGGGCGAAGGACCAGACACCGGAAAACCGGTGGACCGCATCATCGACATTCCCGATATCCGGAACTGGAGAACCGGACTGCATGGCGGTGCACGCAAGGTCGTCGAAGGCCGGATCGTGCCGGAAAGGCAGGCGGCATGACAGCATTTCACATGATCAGCCTCCCGGTCGATCTGCGCGAACTGCGCCGTCTCATGGCCGTCAACGGACTTGGTGCAGACGAAGGACGGGCGCTGCACCACTTTCTCTGCGAAGCATTCGGGAAGAGCGCGGTACAGCCCTTCCGCCTCATGCCAGGACGCAACAGCTCCCGGTATGCGACACTCTATGGTTACACGGAGCAGCCGGAAGCAGGGCTGCGGAAGGCACTCGCCGAAACCGCACCACCGGAAAGCGGACTGGTGTTCGACCTCGGCCATCTTGCCGTGAAGGCGATGCCAGAAAGCTGGAGCATTGGACGCAGGCTGGCCTTCGACGTCCGCGTGCGTCCGGTGCGCCGGCTCCGCAACCCAGTCGGCACCTTCACCCGCAAGGGCGCGGAAGTGGATGCCTGGCTGCTCGAAGCGCTGCACAGGTTTCCCGACCGTCCGCCGGAGGACGTGGGCGAACGGGTTCGCCGCGACGAGGTCTATGCCCGGTGGCTCGCCGAACGCTTGGACGGCGCGGCAAGAATCGAGACCGTCCGCATGACGCGCCTCGAACAGACCGTCGCGCTGCGCAAAGGCTCTGCTTCGCGCGGGCCAGACGTGACCCTGCAGGGCGAGCTGACGGTCACGAATGGCGCAGCCTTCGCGGAGAAGCTGCATCGGGGCGTGGGCAGGCACACGGCATATGGCTATGGCATGCTGCTGCTTCGTCCAGCGCAAGGAGGGTAACAGGAATGCTGTTGGGGCGCCTGGGCCTGGAGAAGGCCCGAATTCCGCACAGCGACCGCCATGGTCTGATCTGGCTGGAACGCGGGCGTCTCGAGGTTGAAGACGGATGCCTGCGCTTCGTCACGGCCGGAGGTGGAGAACTGAAAGCGGGGGATTATCAGATCCCCCATCAGTCGATTTCCATCGTGCTGCTCGGACCAGGGTCGAGTGTCACCCATGACGCGCTGCGCCTCCTTGCTCGCCACGGGTGTGCTTTGGCAGCCATAGGCGAAGGAGCGGTCCGCTTCTACACCGCCCCTCCCCTGATGCCGGACACTTCGGCAATCGCGCGCGAGCAAGTCCGCCTCTGGGCGGATCCCGCATCACGAATGGAAGTGGCACGCGCCATGTATGCGATCCGCTTCGGCGAGATCGTGCGCACACGCAACATAGAGGTTCTGCGCGGACAGGAGGGCGCACGCATCAAGCGGAGCTATCAGCTTGCCGCAGAACGCTACCACATAGCCTGGAGGGGACGCGACTATGATCGCGACAATCCGAGCGCAGGCGACATCCCCAATCAGGCCATCAACCACGCCTCAAGTGCGATGCGAGCTGCGGCCTGCGTGGCCGTTGCCGCCGTAGGAGCAATTCCCCAGCTGGGATTCATTCACGAGGACTCAGGGCAATCCTTCGTACTCGACATCGCCGATCTTTACCGGCACGACGTGACTTTGGATATTGCCTTTGGGGCTGCTGCAGAGGCACTTCGCTCTGATGAAAGCGTGGAACGCATAGTTCGACGCCGGGCAGTCCAGATCTTCCGCCAGAGGGAGGTTATTCCAGGCATGATTGACCGAATCAAAAGCCTGATCGGACCAGATCGGGAGCCAGACTGATGCCGATGGTGGTTGTCATTACCCGCGATGTGGAATCTCGGTATCGTGGTTTTCTGGGTTCGGTCATGCTCGAGCTGTCGCCAGGTGTCTATGCACATCCGCGCATAAGCATAAGAGTGAGAGAGCAGATATGGTCTGTCCTCCGCGACTGGCACAGTCAGTTGCGCAGCGGAAGCATCATCATGACCTGGGCCGATAGCCGGGCCAATGGCGGCCTTGGACTTTTACACCTCGGTGAACCTGTGAAGGATATCGTCGTCCATGATGCCATGCTTCTCGTCAGACGAGCACTGCCCGATGAGCTTTTAAAAACAATCTGACACTTGTTTACCGCTCTTTGACATTGTGAAGAAAAACCGTAAGTTAAGCTCAAGAGGGCTCCCCCGCATACGCGGGGATAGGCCCTGAAAGTGGAGGGGGTGAAATGAGCCGGTGGGGGCTCCCCCGCATACGCGGGGATAGGCCCCGCATTTGATGGTCACCGACCCGCCGTATGGCGGCTCCCCCGCATACGCTGGGATAGGCCCTGGCGGCCAAAAGGGGACGAGGCAGGCCAAGGGGCTCCCCCGCATACGCGGGGATAGGCCCCGAATACATGCTATCCCCGGTTAAGCCGTACAGGCTCCCCCGCATACGCGGGGATAGAATTAAGCCAGACCAAGACTAGCCGGCCCGTTCCGGTTCATCCCGCTACACCGTCAATGTTTCATCATTTCAGCTGCGATTTGCGCACCACTCAGCTGTTTGGGGTAATAGGTCGGCCAGTGCTCCATCTCCTGCAGCAAGACTGCACGGTCATTGCCCCAATAGAGATGAAAATGATCCGCCCTTTCCGGCGCGATGCGGTGATCGCTGAACTGGATATAGTCCGGTGCCTCTGTGTCACCCTCTACTTTCGTGAAAACATAGCGCACACCACGATTACCCCTGGCATAGGTCAGGATTTCATGGCCGTCACTGACATAGATTGCCGAGACGGCATGATCAGGCCGCTCAAACGTCACCCTGTCGCCCTTGATGGTGATATGCTGAACATCGGTGCGGTAACCCTTTTCGTAATAGGAGCTATATTGATCCACGCTTTTGTCGCCATGAGCAGCCTTATGCGCAAAGACAGGATCAAGTGTTCCATCCTTGAGATATGGATAAACCGATTGCCATTCGCCTTCCCAGTCTGAGAGCGCTCTCGGTCTGACCTCCTGATCCTCGAAATAACCCTTGTAAACCCGGTCATCCACCGCGTGGGCATGGTCGTGCGCATGTTTATGCTCATGGGGCTGCCGGCTGTCAGCTGCACAGGCAACCGAAACATGAGCCAGAACAGCGCAAAAACCGGCAATCACCGTAAGCAGAAGATGTCTTTTCATCGTGATCTATGCCTTTCAGATAATACGATATGTAATAACATTACATTTCTTCATTAGATCAATCCGCCTGCTGGCGCAAGCTGGTGCGGAAAATTCCCAGCCGGTTGGCGGGGATGGGGATCAATATTGAGAAACCGATTGCGGATGAAAGGCGCTGAAGAGCGTGTCAGGAAGGCCTGGGGCACGGCATGCGCGCCATGACGGATGCGCGAAACCGTCATCCTGCCAAGCAGATGCAATGTCTGCCAAAGCTGGCACAGGCTCGTTCATGACGAACGAATAATTAGGAGGGAAATGGTGCTGCGGGAAAAGAGGCGAACAGGCCTTCCGCATGGGTCAGGATAGTGGCCCGCACGCGTATAATTCAAATGCTGATTCTTTTTTAAACCCGGTGGACTGCTGCATTGCTGCGCCTGCCGGCAACAACCGCCGACTTTCAGACAAAGGGTTTAAGGAAGCATCCAATGATATCAAGGGATTGAATGGTGCTGCGAGAGAGGATTGAACTCTCGACCTCACCCTTACCAAGGGTGTGCTCTACCACTGAGCTACCGCAGCACTTGCTTGAACGCGCGGACTTCTGCCACATCATGGCAGAAATCGCAAGCGGCCAAATGAAAAACTTTTCACTTAATGTGGAAATCCTCCAAAACTGGCGCAAACCCCCGCTTTTCCCGCACAAATTACCCGTGTAAAATGGCGTCCATGAACGACATGGACACGAAACTGGAAAAATTGAGTCAAGCTGAAAGACAAAAAAAGCGCCTGGCAGAGCAGTTGCGTGCGAATCTCGCGCGCCGAAAAGCGCAATTGCGTGCACGCCGCGCTGGTGCGGCGGATGAACGAGACAATGGCATTGCCGCAGCCAGATCGACCAACCTGACAGGCGAAGCAGGCAGCTGAGAATTGACCATCCGCAAGAGGCCGCCTTATTGCATTCCATTTCATGGACGGCGGAAGAACAACAACCAGCAAGGGCTTCCTTGAAGATCGCCGGTCTCTGCGATATGAGAACGGTCATATCTTCGTAGCGATGCATTTTACGTGCTCATGGCGTTGACACAGGAACGCCCCCAGCGCAGGGTCAAGGAAGATCGGGAACCGGTTTTCCGTCCGGAACTGCGAAAAATCATAGGGCAATTCAGAGTTTCCGTGAAAATCTGGATTGCTCTGGACATTCGACTTATCACATACGCCCTCGCGCTAATAGCAGTGTGACATGGCGCAACCGGCAACCGGGAGACATTCCGGCCCAGAAGGTGACAAAGCATGGATCGCATTAAGATCATCGGCGGCAACAAGCTGAACGGCGTCATTCCAATTTCGGGCGCAAAAAATGCTGCCCTCCCCCTCATGATCGCCTCGCTTTTGACCGATGATACGCTGACGCTGGAAAACGTGCCGCATCTGGCCGATGTTGAACAGCTGATCCGTATCCTCAGCAATCATGGCGTCGATTATTCGGTCAATGGCCGCCGCGGCCATCAGGATGGCAGCTATGCCCGCACCATCCATTTCACCGCGCGCACGATCGTTGATACGACCGCCCCTTATGAGCTGGTATCGAAGATGCGCGCCAGTTTCTGGGTCATCGGCCCGCTGCTTGCCCGCATGGGCGAGGCCAATGTGTCGCTGCCGGGCGGCTGTGCCATCGGCACACGTCCGGTTGACCTGCTTCTGGAAAGCCTGCAGGCGCTGGGGGCGGAAATCGAGATTGAAAACGGCTATGTCAAGGCGCGCGCCAGAAATGGCCTCGTCGGCACGCAGTACGGTTTCCCGAAAGTATCGGTTGGCGCCACCCATGTCATGATGATGGCAGCCGTGCTCGCCAAGGGTGACACCATCATCGAAAATGCAGCACGCGAGCCGGAAGTCGTCAATCTGGCCGAGTGCCTGAATGCCATGGGCGCAAAGATTAGCGGTGCAGGCACATCGACCATCCATATTCAGGGTGTTACCAGCCTGTCCGGCGCGCGCGTGCGCGTCATTCCCGATCGCATCGAAGCCGGCACCTATGCCATGGCCGTCGCCATGACGGGCGGCGATGTTCTGCTGGAAGGCGCACAGGAAAGCCAGCTTTCCGCAGCCCTCGACACGTTGCGTATGACCGGCGCCGAAATCACCCAGACCAATTCAGGCCTGCGTGTCGTGCGCAATGGCGGCGGCATCCAGCCGGTTGACGTGACGACCGATCCCTTCCCGGGCTTTCCGACCGACCTGCAGGCGCAGTTCATGGGCCTGATGACCAAGGCCAAGGGAACATCGCGCATTACCGAGACGATTTTTGAAAACCGCTTCATGCATGTGCAGGAACTGGCACGTCTTGGCGCAAAAATCTCGCTCTCCGGACAGACAGCGACGGTTGAAGGTGTGGAAAGGCTGAAAGGCGCGCCGGTAATGGCGACAGATCTGCGCGCTTCCGTGTCACTGGTCATTGCCGGGCTTGCCGCAGAAGGCGAAACCATCGTCAACCGTGTCTATCACCTTGATCGCGGCTTTGAGCGGCTGGAAGAAAAACTGTCGCGTTGCGGCGCAGATATTGAACGTCTGCATGGCTGATCACACATCTTGCGACATGCCGCCTATCCGGGCGGCATTGCACGATCATGGGGCATGGATGTTTCATCAACAGGGGGACTTCGCCAACGAGCTGAAATGCCTGTCGATTTTTTCTGCCTGACATGCCAGATTATTGAAAATCAGCTGAGCAGGTGGCATTTCCAGAACAACAGCATTGTTGGCCAGAATCGGGTGCATCGAGATGGAGCTATTAAAGCTTGTAGCCTTGGACGAGGAGGATTTGCAGGTCCTGTCCGCTCATCTTCAGGATGCCGTTCTGAAAGTTTCGGATTGCACTTTTTTCGCCCGTGAAAAACGCTTCGTGCTGGCAGCGAACCGCTTTGTCTGGGAAGAGGCAAAACGCCGTCTTTTCCGCAAGCCGACCTATCAGCGTCGCCGCACGGCCCTGCATTTCAACCGGGTTACCGGGGTAAAGACCCATGGCATTGATCAGAACAAGCCGGATGATGTGCTTTCGCTTCTTGCCATACGATTCATTGCCGGTGACAGCCCAAGCGGCACAATTGAACTGACTTTTTCTGCAAATGCCGCTATCCGGCTTTCTGTGGAATGCATAGAAGCGCAAATGACCGATCTCGGTTCGGCATGGGAAACCACCTCGCTGCCCCGACATGATGTCGTGTGAGCGATGCTGAACCGGCCCCATTTGCCCTTCATCCATGTGCAATGATGCGAGTTTAAAGGAATTCAGTCGTGGTAACGACGATCAGACAGACCGATCCCGATTTCGAACAGAAGTTTGCCAGCTTTCTTGCCAGCAAACGCGAAGTATCCGAGGATGTTGACCGCGCCGTGCGCGAAATCGTGGATCGTGTGCGCCGTGAAGGCGACAGCGCGCTGATCGATTATTCCCGCCGTTTTGACCGCATTGATCTGGAAAAAACCGGCATTGCCATTACGCAGGCGGAAATCGACAAGGCCTTCAATGAAGCACCGCAGTCGATCATCGATGCGCTGACCATTGCGCGCGACCGCATTGAAAAGCACCATGCACGGCAATTGCCACAGGATGACCGCTATACGGATGCGCTCGGCGTTGAACTTGGCTCGCGCTGGACGGCGATTGAAGCCGTCGGCCTTTATGTTCCAGGCGGCACGGCAAGCTATCCAAGCTCGGTTCTGATGAATGCCATGCCAGCAAAAGTTGCCGGCGTCGAACGCATTGTCATGGTCGTGCCCTCGCCGGATGGCAAGCTCAACCCACTGGTACTGGTCGCAGCCAAGCTTGCCGGAGTGACAGAAATCTACCGCGTCGGCGGCGCGCAGGCCATTGCCGCCCTTGCCTACGGCACCGAAACGATTCGCCCGGTCTCCAAAATCGTCGGCCCCGGCAATGCCTATGTGGCCGCGGCAAAGCGCATTGTCTTCGGCACGGTCGGCATCGACATGATCGCCGGCCCGTCGGAAGTGCTGGTCATTGCCGACAAGAACAACAATCCGGACTGGCTGGCTGCCGATCTTCTGGCGCAGGCCGAACATGATGTCGCCGCACAGTCGATCCTGATGACGGATGACGAAGATTTCGCCAGGTCGGTTGAGGAAGCCGTTGAACGCCAGCTTCGCACCCTGCCGCGCGCGGAAACCGCAGCCGCGAGCTGGCGCGATTTTGGCGCCATCATTCTGGTGAAGGATTTTGATTCGGCCATTCCGCTGGCCAATCGCATTGCAGCCGAGCATCTTGAAATCGCAACCAGCGATCCGGAGGCGCTACTGCCCAAAATCCGCAATGCCGGCTCCATATTCATTGGCGCCCACACGCCGGAAGTGATCGGCGATTATGTCGGCGGTTGCAATCACGTTCTGCCGACGGCACGTTCTGCGCGTTTCTCGTCCGGCCTCAATGTGCTTGATTATATGAAGCGCACCTCGCTTCTGAAGCTCGGTCCCGACCAGCTGCGCGTACTGGGGCCAACGGCCATAGAACTGGCGCGCGCCGAAGGTCTGGACGCACATGCGCAATCTGTCGCCATTCGTCTGAATCTCTGAGGCACCATGACCGCAGGCGTTCCAAATGCCCGTCTTGTCGATGTCGAGCTTGATGAATCCATCGGACGCTCGACCCCGGATGTCGAGCATGAGCGTGCGGTCGCCATCTTCGACCTGATCGAAGAAAACACCTTCCATCCGGTTGGCGACGAAATCGGCGGCCCCTACAAGCTGAAACTGTCACTGATCGAATCGCGGCTGATTTTCCACATTACCCGCGAGAATGGCGATGAAGTCGCCACGCATATCCTGTCGCTGACACCATTGCGTCGTGTCGTGCGCGACTATTTCATGATCTGCGAAAGCTATTATCAGGCCATTCGTTCCGCCTCGCCGAGCAAGATCGAGGCCATTGATATGGGCCGGCGCGGCCTGCACAATGAAGGCTCACAAACCCTGCAGGCGCGGCTGAAAGGCAAGATCGAAGTCGATTTCGACACGGCGCGGCGCCTGTTCACCCTGGTCTGTGTGTTGCATTGGCGGGGCTGATGCCGATGGTGGCGGATGACGTTACGATGCGGGCGGAAGCAGACAAGACCGAGAAAAATCGGGACAAGCCGCATCCAACGTCCATCCTGTTTGTCTGCGGCAAGAATTCAATCCGTTCTCCCATGGCAGAGATGCTGGCGCGCAAACTGCTGCCGGCCAATGTCTATATCGCTTCGGCCGGCGTGAAACGCGGCGAGCGCGATCCATTTGTTGATTCGGTGTTGCAGGAAGAAGGCCTGTCGCTCAATGACCGCCAGCCGCGCGACCTGGAAGAAATGACCGACGGTTTTTTCGACCTGATTGTCACACTGACGCCACTTGCGCATCATACAGTGCTGGAACGCATGCGCGGCTTTTCGGTTGATGTCGAATATTGGCCAACACCCGACCCGACATTGGTGACAGGTAGCCGTGAGCAAATCCTGTCTGCCTATCGTGATGTAAGGGATCGTCTGAAGCGGCGAATCACCGAACGATTGGGCCGATAGAAGGATCTTCCAATTCGGTTGTTCACAAATGGCGCCTAATCATATAGGTTCCGCCCAAATTTACGGTTGTGACCGCATTCAGGCGGTCATCCATACAGAAAGAAACAGGTATCGCATGGCGAAAGAAGAAGTCCTAGAATTTCCGGGTGTTGTCACCGAACTGCTGCCAAACGCAATGTTCCGTGTAAAGCTCGAAAACGATCACGAAATCATTGCCCATACGGCTGGCCGTATGCGCAAGAACCGTATCCGCGTTCTGGCTGGCGACAAGGTTCTGGTTGAAATGACCCCATACGATCTGACCAAGGGTCGTATCACCTATCGCTTCAAGTAACGCACCGGAAAAGCCCTTGTCGATGAACGCGCAACTCAAGTTGGTTCTGGCCTCTGGCTCTCCCCGCAGGATCGAGCTTCTGGCGCAGGCGGGCATCGAACCGGACCATATCCACCCTGCCGATATTGACGAAGAACCACAGCGTGCGGAACATCCGCGCCTGCTGGCGCGGCGTCTGGCACGGGAAAAGGCGCAGGCTGCCAAAAGCCAGCTGAAGGATGATCCCAATTACAAGGGGGCTTACGTGCTTGCCGCCGATACGGTGGTGGCGGTTGGCCGCCGGATCCTGCCCAAGGCCGAGATGATCGACGAGGCACGTGAATGCTTGCGTCTTCTGTCTGGCCGCACGCACAAGGTCTTTACCGGCGTATGCCTCATCATGCCCAATGGCAATCTGCGCCAGACGCTTGTGGAAACACGTCTGCGCCTTGAACGCCTGTCGCGGCTGCAGATGGATGCCTATCTTGCCTCTGGCGAATGGCGCGGCAAGGCAGGCGGCTATGCCATTCAGGGTCTGGCCGGCAGCTTTGTCGTCAAGCTGGTTGGCTCCTATACCAATGTGGTTGGCCTGCCCTTGCAGGAAACGATGAGCCTTCTGGCAAATGCTGGCTATCCGGTCTATCAGAACTGGTCGAGTGGCAAGGTCTGAGGCAGCAATGAGCGGCAAGAAGGAACAGGACCTGAAAGAACAAGGTCCGACAAAAGCGGACAATATCACGCCCTTGCGTCCGACTCGCCCCTGCCCTGAATGTGGCAAGCCGTCGACACGCGAATCTTATCCGTTCTGTTCGCACCGCTGCAAGAGCATTGACCTCCATCGCTGGCTGTCCGGGGCCTATGTAATCCCCGGAAAACCATTGGGGGAAGAGGACGAGGAAGATGGCTGAGGCTTTTTGGCTGCAATTTTCCTCAAGAAAATCAGTAAATTGACAAGACTGTTAGAAAAGCTTGCAAAAATTGCATCAGGGTGCTGGACAGCGCGAATTTTAATGCTATAACCCACCCACTTTCCGATGGGAGCCAACACCATCGATGGCACGGCGAAAGCATGCCAATGGATGCCCAGATAGCTCAGTTGGTAGAGCAGCGGACTGAAAATCCGCGTGTCGGTGGTTCGAATCCGCCTCTGGGCACCATCCCCATTTCCCAATCATATAATTTGAAACTGGATGTGCAGCGTGCAGCTGATTTCTGCTATTTCTCGCGCGTGCAGTTTCCCATTTCAGCAAGAATGCTTTAGCTATCACCAAACCGTTTCAACAGTTTCAGGAAAAGCCCATGCAGTGGACATTGTTTGGCATTCTGTCAGGTGCATGTATTGCAATACAGGCCCCAATCAACGCGGCGCTTGCCCGTGCCTTAGGCTCGCCCATTACCGCAGCAGCAATCTCGTTCCTGTCAGGGGCGGTAATCCTGATCATCATTGCTGCAATCTCCGCCAAGGTGACCGGCACAATGCCCGCCTTCCATGTCCCCCCGGCCTGGTTCTTCATCGCGGGCGGCGCTCTGGGCTGTGCCTATGTCACCACATCCATCCTGCTTACGCCCAGAATCGGCGCTGCGGCCGTCATGGGACTTGCCGTTGCCGGTCAGCTTCTCGCAGGGCTTCTGATCGACCGGATTGGTTTCATGGGCGTAGTGGTACGTGAAATTACCGCCGGGCGCGCTGTGGGCGCCATGCTGCTTGTCATTGGCGCATTGATGATTCGCTTCCTGTAACAGGCACCCTTCGGCTGCTTGCCCCCCCCAAAAACAAAACCCGCTGAAAGTCAGCGGGTTTGTAAGCGCTCTGAAGTTGTGAGGGCTTATCTGTCAGATCGACAGTTCGACTTCATGGCTTGCCGTTTCAAGCAGCGTCCAGACATGATCGCCGAAGGAGTTCCACACCTCGATGCGATAATGTTCGGATGCGTATTTCAACAGGATGATCTGAACGCGGTCGAAAATCGTGCGGGCGGCACCGGGAGCTGCCATTTCCTCCAGATTGACCGGCAGGGCCGCATTCAGAAGCCATGCCGCCTCACGCCCCTTCAATTCGATGCCGGTCTCGCGGTGGCTGATATCAACCAGACTGTGCGGCTCTGCTGCATAGAGCTTTTCCGAGGCTGCAATCAGGGCTGACGCCTTGTCCTCGTCAGCCAGAATGTACCATTCGTCCGGGCCGATGCAGGCTGCCGTAAAGCCATTCTTTTCGGCCATGAGGCCGATCTTCGCAGGCAGGGCAAGGCCGAGTGCATTTTCCGCCATCTCGCGCTTTTCAGGAGCAAAACGCAGGTTGAAGCGCGCGCAATCTGCCGCAGGCTGCACATCAAGCCGGCCATCAATGGCAATCCTGCGATGCGCATAAGGGTTGGTTTGTTCAAGCATGTTACAATCCTTATCCGTTCAGCTTCCTGCCTTCCGGGTCATAGAAGACCAGCCCGGTGATTTCTGCCGCATGCACGCTGCCGTCCGGCATGGGCATATAGACGGTTTCGCCCATACGGTTTCTGCCGCCGGAAATCAGCGCCATGGCGAAGGAACGGCCCAGTGTTTCGCTCCAGTAAGAGGATGTGACATGACCGATCATGGTCATGGGCACAGGCTGTTTCGGGTCGGCAACGATCTGCGCGCCTTCTTCCAGCACAAGTTTCGGATTCTTTGGTAACAGACCAACCAGATGCTTGCGGTCTGCCTTCAGCATATCCGGACGCGACAGCGAACGTTTGCCGACAAAATCGCGCTTCTGCTTGCCAATGGCCCAGTTGAGCCCTGCATCATCCGGCGTCACCGTGCCATCCGTATCCTGACCGACGATGATATAGCCCTTTTCCGCACGCAGCACATGCATGGTTTCGGTGCCATAAGGCGTGATGCCATATTTCTGGCCAGCCTCATAAAGCGCCTTCCACAGCGCCAGACCATAGCGGGCAGGCACGTTGATTTCAAAGCCCAGCTCACCGGTGAAGCTCATGCGGAACAGACGCGCCGGAACACCGAGGAATTTGCACTCAGCCACCGACATGTGCGGGAAGGCTTCGTCAGAAATATCCAGCCCTTCCACCATCGGCTCAATCAGCCTGCGGGCATTCGGCCCGTTCAGCGCCACAACTGCCCATTGCTCGGTGGTGGAGGTCAGCGACACTTTCAGATCCGGCCATTCGGTCTGAAGATAATCCTCCATCATGTTCAGAACACGCGGGGCGCCGCCGGTCGTGGTGGTGACATGGAAACGGTCCTGCGACAGGCGACCGACAACGCCATCATCACGGATGAAACCATCTTCGCCGAGCAGCAGGCCATAACGGCAGCGTCCGACGCCAAGCTTTGTCCACGGATTGGTATACATGCGGTTCATGAATTCCGCCGCATCCGGTCCGACCACCTCGATCTTTCCGAGCGTGGATGCATCGAACATGCCGAGGCTGGTGCGAACCGCCTTGCATTCACGCGCCACAGCCTGATGCATGTCCTCGCCAGGCTTCGGGAAATAGCGGGCGCGCCGCCACAGCGAAACCGGCTCGAAGACTGCGCCATGTTCCTCCGCCCACGGATCGATCGGCGTCTTACGCAGGATATCGAACAGCCGTCCACGATTATAACCGCAGAATGCGCCAAAGGTGGTTGGCGTATAGGGCGGACGGAAAGTGGTAAGGCCCACTTTCGGCGCCGGACGGCTCAGTGCATCGGAAGCAACCGTCAGGGCATTGATGTTCGAGGTCTTGCCCTGATCGGTCGCCATGCCATTGGTGGTATAACGCTTGATATGTTCGATCGAGTGGAAGCCTTCGCGCACGGCAAGGCGAATATCCTTGGCCGTCACGTCATTCTGGAAATCGATGAAGGCCTTGGCCGTGGCCGGATCGCGATCCGTCGGCAATTCACGACAATTGACCCCGGTGCAGATGAAATCACCGGCAACGGCATAGTCACTGGCAGTCGCCTTGTAGCCGGCATCGCCGGCAGCATCGGCACCCGCCTGCGCTCCCTCGTTCAAGGCGGATTTCAGATCGAAATTGCCATTGCCCGCACCGGCACAACGGCATTCCTCTGTGCGCTCGCCCGGAAGATAGATCTGGCGTTCCTCATCCCAGACCAGTTGTCCTTTCGTATGCGAGAACAGGTGAACACTTGGCGTCCAGCCGCCCGACATCAGCACGACATCGCAGGCAATCTTGCGCGGTGCGCCAACTGCGCCATTGCGGACCGGATTGGCGCGCACGGACGAGACACGGTGGCGTCCCGACGTATTGCTCACCGTCCAGCCGGGCAGCACTTCAATGCCGAGCTGCTTGGCGCGGCTTACCAGACTGTCGGCCACATTTTCGCGCACATCGATGATTGCGGCAATCTTCACGCCAGCGCCCGCCAGATCAAAGGCGGCAAGCCAGGCCGAATCATGTGAAGTGACGACCACGGCCTTGTTGCCGACCTTGACACCATAGCGGTTGAGATAGGTGCGGGCAGCCCCTGCCAGCATGACGCCCGGACGATCATTGCCGGCGAAAACCAGCGGCTTTTCAATCGAGCCTTGTGCAAGGACAACCTGTTTTGCCCGCACGCGCCACATGCGTTCGCGCGGTGCATTGACGGCAGGCTTGGCCAGATGGTCGGTCAGGCGCTGGCAAAGTCCCAGCATGTTCTGGTGATAATAGCCGATCGCCGTGGTGCGCGGCAGAAGCCTCACATTCGGCATGGCCTGCAGGGCGGCCAGGATGCTGCTCAGCCAATCCCAGCTTGCGAGGCCATTGATGACGGCTTCCGGCTCGCTCAGGAGCGAGCCGCCCATTTCCGCCTGTTCATCGCAGAGAATAACATTTGCGCCGCTTTTTGCCGCCTCATAGGCTGCGGCCAGACCGGCAGGGCCTGCGCCGACCACCAGCACATCGCAGAAGGCATAGCGGCTGGCATAGCTGTCCGGATCTGGCTCTTGTGGCGACTTGCCAAGGCCTGCCGCACCACGAATGAACGGCTCATAGAGCTTGTTCCAGAAGCTCTTCGGCCACATGAAAGTCTTGTAATAGAAGCCTGCCGGGAGGAACCTGTAGAAGAGGTCATTGATCGCGCCGACATCATGGCGCAGCGTTGGCCAGTGGTTCTGGCTTTCTGCTTTCAGACCGTCATAAAGCTCCAGCACCGTGGCGCGCGTATTGGGCTCATAGCGGCCAGCGCCACGATCAACGCCTACCAGCGCATTGGGCTCTTCCGAACCGGCAGACAGAATGCCGCGCGGGCGGTGATACTTGAAGGAACGGCCGACAAGATGTTCGCCATTGGCAAGCAGGGCAGAAGCGAGCGTGTCGCCCTGAACCCCCGAGAAAATCATGCCGTTGAAGGTGAACTGAACCGGCTTGGCCGCATTGACACGGCCTTTGTCTTGCAAACGCATATTGGGCATTATTTCGTCTCCGCAGCCGGGCTATCGGCCAGCACGGGGCGGGGCTGGCCCGCCTTATAGGTCATGGCAAATTTGTCGCTTACCGTATCGCGCACCGCATTGAAGAAGCGGCCGCAGCCATGGATATGGCGCCAGCGCTCAAAATGGGTTCCGCGCGGATTGGAGCGGGTGAAGAGGAAATCGCGCCATTCCTCGTCGCTCAGGGCCGAAGGATCGGCAGGACGGGCAATATGCGCTTCGCCGGCATAGGCAAATTCCAGTTCCGGGCGTTCCATTTCGCAATAAGGGCAACGGATAAGAAGCATTTTGATCCCCGATTCTAGTGCGCCACGGCAGCAGCGGCGGCCTCATCGATCAGGCGGCCTGTGGTGAAGCGTTCCAGAGTGAATGGCGCATTGATCCAGTGCGGCTCGTCGCGCGCGATCGTATACGCAAAGAGATGGGCCGAACCCGGTGTTGCCTTGAAGCCGCCCGTGCCCCAGCCGCAATTGACATAAAGACCCGGCACCGGCGTCTTGCCGAGAATGGGCGAGCGGTCGGGCGTGACATCAACAATACCGCCCCATTTGCGCAGCATGCGCATGCGCGTGAAAATCGGGAAGATTTCGCAGATCGCGGCAAGCGTATGTTCGATCAATGGCAGGCCACCGCGCTGGCTGTAAGACGTATATTGGTCGGTGCCCGAGCCAATGACCAGCTCACCCTTGTCCGACTGGCTGATATAGGCATGCACCGTGTTGGACATGGCCACACATGGGAAGATCGGCTTGACTGGCTCGGAGACCAACGCCTGCAACGGGAAGCTTTCCAGTGGCAGACGCACGCCAGCCGTATCCATGACAACCGAGGTGCTGCCAGCAACCGATACCGCAACCTTCTTGGCCTTGATGAAGCCGCGTGCCGTTTCAACGCCTGCAACACGGCCCGTCGCATCACGACGGATCGCAATGACCGGACAGTTCTGGATGATATCAACGCCACGGCGCGCCGCACCGCGCGCATAGCCCCAGGCCACGGCATCGTGGCGGGCAACGCCACCGCGCCGCTGCAAGGTGGCCCCCACCACCGGATAGCGCGCATTGGGCGAGATGTTGAGCGGCGGACAATATTTCTTGGCCTCTTCTGCCGTCAGCCATTCATTGTCGATACCGTTCAGGCGATTGGCATGAATATGGCGCTTGAAGCTCTGCTCATCATGCACCGTATGCGCCAGCATCATCACGCCGCGCTGCGAGAACATCACATTGTAATTGAGATCCTGGCTCAGGCCTTCCCACAATTTCAAGGCGTGATCATAAAGATGCGCGCTCTCGTCATAGAGATAGTTGGAACGGATGATGGTGGTGTTGCGCCCCGTATTGCCACCACCAAGCCAGCCCTTTTCAATCACCGCGACATTGGTGATGCCATGCTCTTTTGCCAGATAATAGGCAGCACCCAGACCATGACCACCAGCGCCCACGATGATGACATCATATTCGGCTTTCGGCTCGGCATTTGGCCATTGCGGATCCCAGTTCTTGTTACCGGAAAGCGCGTTTTTGATAATAGAAGCGACAGAAAAACGGGACATGACAACCACCAGTTCCACATCCGCACAGCCGGAACGATCATGCGGAATCCTCAGGCCAAGTTGTATTGCTTTACATCCCGTCCCGACAGCAGGCTTGCGTCACAACATGCACAAAATGCGACACTGTCACCATTTTGCGACAACCCATAAACCGTTCAAATTGCTTATATTTCAGGCTGATACAGAAAGACCGTTGCTCAAATTTACGTCAACAGTGCAAAAAATTAGTCAGTATTATTGACGTAATCGCTTTTTCTTTTATTGCTTAAACTGCTATTCAAACATTCAAACAATTCCTCCTGCATAAAATTTTCGCAAGAAAGGTAAAATCGTGTCGCATGCGAATCTGCTGGAAAGCGCCCTTGTCCGTCTGGATGAGGCCGCCGGTCACATCAACATTGACCCGGACGTCATCGAAAAACTGAAATACGCCCGTGAGACGATGAAGGTTCGTCTCATGATCCGTATGGATGACGGCTCACGAAAATCTTTTCTGGCGTGGCGCTGCCGCTATGACGACACACGCGGCCCAACCAAGGGCGGCATTCGCTACCATCCCGACGCAACGGCAGAAGAAGTTGAAACGCTGGCGTTCTGGATGACCTTCAAGTGCGCGGTCATGAACCTGCCCTATGGCGGCGGCAAGGGTGCCATTCAGGTTGATCCGCGCCAGCTTTCCAAGGCTGAGCTGGAACGTTTGTCACGCGCCTATATTCAGGCCTTTTCCGGCATTATCGGCCCGGACCGCGACATTCCGGCGCCGGACGTCTACACCAATGCCATGATCATGGGCTGGATGGCAGACGAATATTCGCAGATCGTCGGCCAGTCCTCGCCTGCCGTCATCACCGGCAAGCCGCTTGCCCTTGGCGGTTCGCTCGGCCGCAATGACGCAACCGCGCGCGGCGGCTTCTATCTCGTGCGTCATCTGGCCAAGGATCTCAACCTTGCACCGCAGCTGCGCGTTGCCATTCAGGGCTTTGGCAATGCCGGTCAGCACATGGCAAGCCTGATGGCAGGCGATGGCCACAAGATCATTGCCGTGTCCGACTCGGCCGGCGGTGTCTATTGCGCGGATGGTCTCGACATTGATCTGCTCATTGCCGCCAAGAACAACAATCAGTCCGTCACCTCGACCATTGGCCTGAAGGGCCATGAAATGCTGCGCGGCGATGATCTGGTTGCGGTCGATTGCGACGTGCTGGTTCCAAGTGCCATGGAAAACATGATCCATGCCGGCAATGCCGCTTCGATCAAGGCCAAGCTGATCGTCGAACTCGCCAATGGCCCGGTTACCACCGAAGCGGACAAGATTCTGGCTGACAAGGGCGTCACCATCCTGCCCGACATCCTGGCTAATGCCGGCGGCGTGACGGTGTCCTATTTCGAATGGGTGCAGAACCGTCAGGGCTATTACTGGACGCTGGAAGAAATTCACGAGCGCCTCAAGGCGATCATGGAACGCGAAGGCCGGGCAATCTGGAACCACGCCAGGGAACATAATGTAACGGTTCGCACCGCTGCTTATGTTCATGCGCTGCTGCGCCTTGCACAGGCCATCGAAGCCCACGGCACACAGAGCGATTTCATCGCCTGAAGCCTGCGCTGGCCATTGCCGGCCTTGCGCCGCCCTGTTTGCCGCCCGCCGGAACATTCCGGCGGGCTTTTTCTTGCAATGCCCTGCCGCCCTCCTACATGTGCAGAAACAAATGAACGGGGATTGCCATGAATATCGGCGAGGCAGCCAGCGCATCCGGCATATCAGCCAAGATGATCCGTCATTATGAGACAATCGGCCTGATTGAAGCTGCCGGACGCACGGCATCCGGCTACCGCGTTTATGGGCACGATGAGGTGGAAACGCTGCGTTTCATCCGTCGCAGCCGTGATCTTGGCTTTTCCGTTGAGCAGATCCGCACATTATTGTCGCTCTGGCGCGACCGCAACCGCAGCTCGGCCGATGTGAAGCGCGTGGCCCTGCAGCATATTGCCGAGATTGAAGACAGGATGCGCGCCCTTGCCGCGATGGCCGATACGCTGCGCCATCTGGCCGAGACCTGCCAAGGCGATGATCAGCCAGACTGCCCGATCCTGCATCGACTGACGCAGGCCGAACCGGCCTGCTACACAAGACCCGACCGACGCAAGGGCGCGCTGTTGCACAATGAGCTTTAATCACGCCGCCAGCGGGCTTTTGAAGCTGCGCAGACGCAGCGCATTCGTCAGCACAAAGACACTCGACAGCGCCATGGCCGCAGCCGCCAGAATGGGCGACAGAAGCGTGCCGGAAAACGGATAAAGAATGCCTGCCGCAACCGGGATCAGCGCCGTGTTATAGGCGAAGGCCCAGAACAGGTTTTCGCCAATATTGCGCATTGTCGCCTTTGAAATGGCAATGGCATTGACCACGCCGGTGAGTTCGCCCGACATCAGCACCACATCGGCACTTTCAATGGCAATATCCGTGCCGGTGCCAATGGCAATGCCGACATCGGCCACTGCCAGGGCGGGCGCATCATTGATGCCGTCACCGACAAAGGCTATGCGTTTGCCGCTTTCGGCAAACCGCTTCAGCACATCCACCTTGCCATCCGGCAGAACCTCGGCCACGACCTCGTCAATGCCAAGCTTTCTGGCAATGGCTTCCGCCGTGCGGCGATTGTCGCCGCTGACCATCACCACCTTCAGCCCCTGACCATGCAAGGCAGCGATTGCGGCCGGTGTCGTTTCCTTTATGGGATCGGCAACGGTGATGATGGCAGCAAGCCTGCCATCAACCGCCGCATAAAGCGGCGACTGGCCTTCATCGCCAAAACGCCTTGCATCCTCTGCAAAGACTGCCACATCAAGCCCAAGCCTGGCCATATAACGGTCAGCGCCGATGGCCACGTCATGCCCATCCACACGCGCTTTCAGACCATAGCCGGGCAAGGCTTCAAAATCAGCCAATGCGCCCAGCGCAAGCCCCTTTTCTTTCGCGGCAGCAACAATCGCCTCGGCAATCGGATGTTCTGAACGCGCTTCAACGGATGCCACCAGCGCCAGCAATTCATCGGCATCAAAACCATCAGCCACCGAAAAATGCGCCAGTGCCGGCTTGCCCTTGGTCAGTGTGCCGGTCTTGTCGACGGCAACGACCGTGACATCACGCAATGCCTGCAAGGCATCGCCACGGCGAAACAACACGCCCATTTCCGCAGCGCGCCCCGTACCGACCATGATCGAGGTTGGCGTTGCCAGCCCCATGGCGCATGGGCAGGCAATGATGAGCACGGCAATTGCGTTGACCAGCGCATAGCCCAGCATTGCTGTGCCGCCAAGGATGAGCCAGAGCACGAAGGTCAGCGCCGCTGCAACCATGACCGCCGGCACGAACCAGCCGGTGACCTTGTCGACCAGCGCCTGAATCGGCAGCTTGTCGGCCTGCGCATCTTCAACCATGCGGATGATCTGCGCAATGACCATATCGCGGCCAACCTTGGTAGCGCGGAAGGTGAAGGTGCCGGTTCGGTTGATCGTGCCACCGACGACGCTCGCCCCCGCATGTTTCTCAACCGGAACCGGCTCACCGGTGATCATCGATTCATCCACAAAGGATGAACCTTCCATAACCTCACCATCAACCGGCACTTTTTCGCCAGGACGCACCTGAACGAGATCCCCAACGCGCACCTCGTCCAGCGCAACATCAACAGCCACGCCATCGCGCAGAACACGCGCCGTCTTTGCCTGCAGGCCCACCAGACGACTGATCGCGGCACTGGTGCGGCCCTTTGCGCGCGCCTCAAAATAGCGCCCGACCAGGATCAGGGTAACAATAACAACCGCCGCCTCATAATAGACATTGACGGTGCCTGCCGGCAGAATGCCGGGAAGAAAGGTTGCGACAACCGAAAATCCCCATGCGGCAAGCGTGCCAAGAACGACCAGCGAATTCATGTCCGGCCTTGCGCGGAAAAGCGCAGGGATGCCTTTCTTGAAGAAGCCAAGACCGGGGCCAAACAGCGCAAGCGTCGTCAACACGAATTGCAGATACCAGCTGTTTGCCATGCCGATCGTGTCCATGACGAACATATGCATGGCGGAAAAGAGATGCGAGCCCATCTCAAGCACGAAGACGGGCGCGGCGAGAATGGCGGCGACCAGCGCCTTGCGTTTCAGCCCGGCTGCTTCCGCATCACGTCTTTCACTTTGCGTTTCGCCCGAAACAGCCTGTTCATCGCCCAGCGCATGTGCCTCATAGCCGGCATCGGCAACCGCGCTCACCAAGGCTGCAACCGGCACGGCGCCGGTAAATTCAACATGGGCGCGCTCGGTTGCAAGGTTCACGCTTGCCCGCGTCACACCCGCAACAGACTGCAACGCCTTTTCAACCGCGCCAACGCAAGAAGCACAACTCATGCCCTCGACCGCAAGATCGACACTGCCGGACGGCACGTCATAGCCCGCATTGCGAATGGCTTCGATGACGCCCGGCACATCCGGCGTGCCCTTGAAGCGCACACTGGCACGTTCGGTCGCCAGATTGACCGAAACCGAATCCACCTGCGGCAGCCGGGCAATCGCCTTTTCAACCGCCGCAACACAGGACGCACAGCTCATGCCTTCAACCGGAATGGAGGTCGTCATCTGATCGGGCTTTACGGTCGTGTTCATGACAAATCCTTTCGGCGATGCCTGATATCTTATCGCAATCAGCGCATAGTCCTATCAATAAGGCTTCCCACCGTTGGAAGGTCAAGCGGTGTCGTTCCCCGGCGCGATTGCACGCAGCTCCAGCGCGAAGATGCTTCTGGGCCTGACTTCAAACCCTGAGCGGGCCGGACGACTGGCGGATGATGAGTTTATAACCGATCTGGCGTGACGGCTCGGTCTTGCCGCTTTCGATCTGCTGCAACAGCATGTCTGCCGCATCGCGCGTCATTTCAAAGACCGGCTGGCGGACGGTGGTGATCTGCGGTGCAACCATGCTGGCAATGGCGCTGTCGTCAAAGCCGACAACGGTCAGATCATCCGGTACCCTGATGCCATGATTGAAGGCGACCTGCAGGGTAGCGGCAGCCATATCGTCATTGGAGGCAAAGATTGCCGTCGGCCGATCCTTGAGCGTCAACAGCCTTTCACCGGCCACAAGCCCGCTTGCAAAGGAAAACCCGCCTTCGGCGACATAATCCGGATTGGCTTCAATGCCGGTCCCGGCCAGAACCTTGTGATAGGCGGCCAGACGCAACTGCGCCGAACGGTGGCTCAGATCGCCAGTAATGAAGCCAATCTTCCTGTGGCCGAGCGAAAGCAGATAATGCAGCAATTCTTCAGCTGCTGCCATATCATCAATGGTGACGCTGCTATTGGGGTAGACGGCAAGATCGCCCGCAACACGGGCAAAGGGCATGCCCGATTCCATCAGTTCCTTCAGGATGGCCGGATCATCCGACATGGGCGGGGTGACGATGATCCCGTCAAGCCCGGAGGCATGTGCGGTTTCCACCAGTGCACCCAGAATATCCGCACGGCGTTCAACCGGAAAGATCAGCAGGCGATAGCGCGTCTCGCGCAACCGTTCGAGCGCCCCCATCTGCAATTCCGTGACATAGGCAGCGCTGGGATTTTCAAAGAACAGGCCAATCAGATTGGAACGCCGCTCCACCAGATTGCGCGCCGCCGCATTGGGGCGGTAGCGCAATTGCGCGCCTGCTTCCTTCACCCTTTCGCGAATGACATCGCGGACATTCGGCTCACCCTTATAGACACGCGACACCGTCTTGATCGACACGCCCGCCAGACGCGCCACATCATGAATTGTCGCCCTTTTCGCCATTTCTGCCGCCATCAATAACCATCTACCCCCGTACTGGAGGTGTTACTACAGCATCAGCAGCAAAACCGGAAACGCTTTTCAGCAAATACAATGCGCAAAAACAAAAGGATAGAACACCCCGCGTAAAGCCAGCAGGCACGGCACGCAAGGCAGTTGCCGGCCGTCCGGCAGTGCATTGCATTTCGCAGTTGCAGACGGAAAACCGGTGCCACTTTCCCGGAACTGCTTAAGGCAACGAACAAACACGTGAACGGGTGAGGAAACGTACCTCGCGCCCATTGTCGAGCGAGAACATGCCGCCTCGGCCCGGCACCACATCGATGATCAGCTCGGTATGTTTCCACGCCTCATATTGCGGGCCACTGATATAGAACGGTGCGCCGCCGATCTCGCCCAGCTTCACATCCGTATCCGAGATGAGAAATTCGCCCTGCTGATAGCACATCGGCGAGGACCCATCGCAACAGCCGCCGGATTGGTGGAACATGATCGGGCCATATTCGGCCTGAAGTTCCTTGATCAGGGCAAGAGCGGCCTCGGTTGCACTGACCCGGCCAGTATCTAGTTGTTCAGCCACTTTTTCCTCCCTGTTTTCCGTGTGCGGGAACAGTCGGGACGCGCCGCAGCCAGCAGGCGCGCCCCGGACATCACCCCGGATCGATCTCAGAAGAAGCCAAGCTTCTTCGGGCTGTAGCTTACCAGCATGTTCTTGGTCTGCTGGTAGTGCTCAAGCATCTTGAGGTGGTTTTCACGGCCAATGCCGGACTGTTTATAACCGCCAAATGCCGCATGCGCCGGATAGGCGTGGTAGCAGTTGGTCCAGACACGACCGGCCTGGATGCCACGGCCAAAGCGATAGGCACGGTTGCCATCACGTGTCCACACACCCGCGCCAAGGCCATAAAGCGTGTCATTGGCAATCGACAACGCCTCGGCATCGTCCTTGAAGGTGGTGACCGAAACCACCGGCCCAAAGATTTCCTCCTGGAAGATGCGCATCTTGTTGTGGCCCCGGAATACGGTCGGCTTGACATAATAGCCGCCTGCCAGTTCGCCCGGCAGGATGTTGCGTTCGCCGCCGGTCAGGACTTCCGCGCCTTCCTGCTTGCCAATGTCGATATAGCTCAGGATCTTCTCAAGCTGTTCAGTGGAAGCCTGTGCGCCGATCATGGTTGCAGGATCAAGCGGGTCGCCCTGCACGATGGCTTCAACGCGCTTCAGCGCACGTTCCATGAACTTGTCATAGATTTTTTCATGGATCAGCGCGCGGCTTGGGCAGGTGCAGACCTCGCCCTGATTGAGCGCGAACATGACAAAGCCTTCAATCGCCTTGTCGAGATAGTCATCATCTTCCGCCATCACATCCTGGAAGAAGATGTTTGGCGACTTGCCGCCCAGTTCCAGTGTGACCGGGATGAGGTTCTGGCTGGCATATTGCATGATAAGACGGCCAGTCGTCGTCTCACCCGTGAAGGCGATCTTGGCAATGCGCGGGCTGGAGGCCAGTGGCTTGCCGGCCTCAAGGCCAAAGCCATTGACAACATTGACCACGCCGGGCGGCAGGAGATCCGCAATCAGCTCCATCAACACGAGGATGGAAGCCGGTGTCTGTTCAGCCGGCTTCAGCACCACGCAATTGCCGGCGGCAAGGGCTGGCGCCAGTTTCCAGACGGCCATCAGCAGCGGGAAGTTCCATGGGATGATCTGACCGACAACACCAAGCGGCTCATGGAAATGATAGGCGATAGTGTCATGGTCGATTTCGGAAATGCCACCTTCCTGCGCGCGGATCGCGCCGGCAAAATAGCGGAAATGGTCGATTGCCAACGGCAGGTCGGCATGGGTTGTTTCACGGATCGGCTTGCCATTGTCCCAGGTTTCGGCTGTGGCCAGCCTGGCAAGATTGGCTTCCATGCGGTCGGCAATCTTGTTGAGAATGATGGCGCGTTCTGCCGGGCTGGTTCTGCCCCATGCCTCCCTTGCGGCATGGGCGGCATCAAGGGCCGCCTCGACATCAGCGGCCTCAGACCGGGCCACCTCGCACAGAACCTGACCATTGACCGGCGAGGTATTTTCAAAATAACGCCCGGACTTTGGCTCAACCCATTTGCCGCCGATGAAATTGCCATAGCGCTTGGCGAATTCCGGTTTCACCGTTCGGTGAAATTCTACCTTATTCATGACATTTCTCCTCCTGATAGAACGCCGCTCCTCCGGCGTTTATAAGAACAGGATGCCGCGCAGCCGTTCAGATGTCATCCTGCTCGCCCAAGCTGGCAATATCTTCTGTCGCAATATTGAGACAGTTGCATCCGTCATTATGGGCCGCATCGCTGCAGGCGGCAGTCAATGCGCACGTATGATTTTCAGGCGATTGAGCTTGCGATGCATGGTCGCGCGGCTGATGCCCAGCAAGGCCGCCGCCGCCGAAATATTGCCTTCACAACGCGCAAGCGCGCGCATGATGACACTGCGCTCAGAATCGGCCAGATCCTCACGCGGATCGACCTCCTGCCCCAGCAAATCCGCCGCGGGCAGTCCATGACTCAGGGCTTCATCGGTCAGATCAAGCGCAAGCCGCGCTGCGCGCGTTGCGCCGATCACCAGATCATTCCGATCCACCGCAATCAGCGCGCCGCCCGTCCGGTCGGCGCAAGGGGCAAGCATGATGCGCGCATCGGCAAAGACCTGACGGAAATATTCCATCTCGATGCGGCGCGCCGCGTCAACCACAGCCATGGCAATCAGATGAACGAAGGACTCGGTCAGATCAGACCGGCAGGACGATACATCAAGTGCTGCAATCAGCCGGCCCTGATGATCGTGAATGGGCGCAACCGTGCAGGAAAGCCCGATATTGCGCGCATGAAAATGCTGGTCGCGATGGATGGTCAGTGCACGCTGTTCGGCAATGCAGGTGCCAATGCCATTGGTACCTTCGCTTTCCTCACTCCACACAGCACCCGGCCAGAGCCCCCAGCGGTAAAAGGTGGAATCATCGCCCGCCGCCCCGCGCCGCTCCACCGGCACACCATTGCCATCGGCCAGCAGCACACAGCAGCCAACCCCACCAACGGCGAGATAAAGCCTGTCCATACTGCCCTGCGCCACATGAACAAGACGTTCGACACGCTCCCGCGCCTCGCGGAATTCGCGGTCGGACAAGGTTCTTACCGGCCCGGTCGAAGCCGGATCCAGGCCATAATGTTCGGCTGAACGGCGCCACGAAGCAACGAGTGCCGACCGCGCGGCATCACCCATTGCTATGGCGCGCTGAATACGCTCTGCGTGACTTCTTCCCTGCGGCGTGCCCATTTTTCCTCCCAACGGGCTTCTACCCCCCGACAGGATATAATGGACTCTTGTGCCGCCACTGGCAAGCGTGACACAGTATGATATCAGGCCACCGGAACTGTCGCGAAAAAGTCCTGCAATTGCCTTGCCTCGGCTGCAGAAAGCCGCAGCCCAAGCTTGGTGCGCCGCCATAGCACGTCTTCCGCACTGCGCGCCCATTCATGGTCGATGAGATAGCGCAGTTCCGCCTCATAGAGGTCAGCGCCGAAATGCCGGCCGAGATCTTCCAGCTTCCTTGCCTCACCAAGCAGTACGCGCGAGCGCGTGCCATAGAGTTTGAACAGCCGTCTGGCATGCGCCTCGGTCAGGAACGGATAATCCCTGTGCAGCTTCTCGCTTTCGGCAGCGAAAGCCTCAACGGCAAAATCACCGCCGGGCAGCTTTGCCTGATGCGTCCATGGCGCGCCACGCTTGCCCAGCTGATGCTCGATCTTTTCCAGCATATGTTCGGCAAGCTTCCTTGCCGTGGTAAGCTTGCCGCCAAACACGCTGATCAGCGGTGCAGAACCCTTTGACGCATCTTCCTTCAGCACATAGTCACGGGTTGCGGCCTGTGCCTCGGTTGCACCATCATCATAGAGCGGACGCACGCCGGAAAATGTCCAGACAATATCCTCGCGACGCACCGGCTCGCGGAAGTATTCGCTTGCCGCCTCGCAGAGATAATCGATTTCCTCTTCGCTGATGACGACATTTGCCGGATCGCCATGATAATCACGGTCTGTCGTGCCGATCATGGTGAAATCATCTTCATAGGGAATGGCGAAGATGATGCGCTTGTCATTGTTCTGGAAGAAATAGGAGCGCGGCCCGTCAAACTTGCGGCGGATGACAATATGGCTACCCTGGACGAGACGGATATTGTGCAGGTCGCGGTCACCTTCCACCCCTTGCAGCACCTTGTCCACCCATGGACCGGCCGCATTGACAAGCAGGCGGGCGCGCACTTCGTCACGTGCGCCGGTGACGACATTTTCCAGCGTCACCGTCCAGCACGCATGATCGCGGCGAGCGGCGACAACCTTGGTGCGCGTGCGGATCACCGCCCCGCGATCGGCCGCATCGCGTGCGTTAAGCACCACGAAGCGTGCATCATCGACACTGCAGTCGGAATATTCAAACGCCTTGGTAAAGAGCGGCTTCAGCGGTTCTGCCGCCGGGTCTGTACGCATGTCGAGCGTTGCCGTTGCAGGCAGTCTCTTGCGGCCACCCAGATGGTCGTAAAGGAAAAGACCAAGGCGCAGCAGCCATGCCGGGCGCACACCGCCCGGATGATAGGGCAGAACAAAGCGCATCGGATGAATGATGTGCGGTGCCGTTGCCCACAGCACTTCGCGCTCGATCAGTGCCTCGCGCACCAGACGGAATTCATAATATTCAAGATAGCGCAGACCACCATGAATGAGCTTGGTTGCGCGCGAGGAGGTTCCGCTTGCCAGATCATCCATTTCCGCAAGCACAACCGAAAATCCACGCCCGACCGCGTCCCGCGCGATGCCACAGCCATTGATGCCGCCGCCAATTACAAAAATGTCAACAATTTCTTCCTGTGCCATCAAGGACTCCGGGCCATGGCATGCCGCCATGCGCATTCATGATCGAATATGACAGATAATCGAAAGCAAGGTCTTTCGCGCGCGGATTATGTCATAATCCTTATAATAAATACGTTTTGCAGGGCAAATAAGTTGTGAAGGGAAAATGGTCGGAGTGAGAGGATTCGAACCTCCGACCCCCTCGTCCCGAACGAGGTGCGCTACCAGGCTGCGCTACACTCCGCGACCAGATCAAGAGAAGCGGCAAAACCGCGTCTGATGCGCGGCTTATAACGCTCTGATTTCGATGCTGCAAGTATGAAATGCGAATTTTTTGTCACAGGCCCATGGGCTTCACACAGGCGTGACAATCTGTGCCGCCGCAGGCCCGTAAGCGATAAAATGCGAGTTGCAGAATGCCGCAACTCCCTTGCCCGATCCGCGCCCGTAAAACAGCGTGGAGCCATCCGGCCTGACCGTCATGCCGCCTGCCGCGCGCAAGATTGCGTCACCTGCTGCCGTGTCCCATTCCATGGTTGGGCCAAAGCGCGGATAAATATCTGCCTGCCCACGCGCAATCAGGCAGAATTTCAAGGATGAGCCAACCGAAACACAGTGCTCCATATTGTGTCTTTCAAGCCAGGCCGCAGTCTCCGGCGTCTGGTGGGAGCGGCTTGCAACCGCAACAAGCGCGTCTGCCGACCGGCGCACACTGATCGGGCGGCGTTTTGTGATCATATGGTCAGGCGAGGTTTCGACCTCCTCGGCCTGTCCATTGGCTGCAGTGAACAAGAGATTGCGCGCCGGCGCATAAACCACGCCCAGAACAGGAACGCCCTCTTCAATCAGTGCAATATTGACGGTGAAATCGCGGTTGCGCGCCAGAAATTCCCGCGTGCCATCAAGCGGATCAACCAGAACAAAGCGCGCGCCCAGTTTCTCCGGCAGGCGGCCTGCTGCTGCTTCTTCTTCCGCCACCACCGGCACGCCAGGAAGCGCCCTGGCGAGGGCTGCAAGAATGATTCGCTCTGCCGCATGATCTGCATCCGTGACCGGCGACTGATCCGGCTTTGCAAAGACGCCGCATTGACCATCATAAAACTGCATGATGGCGCAGCCAGCCTCCAGGGCAGTCTGTTCCAGAATGGCGGACAGGGTTTCGCCATTCGACTTGTCATTCTCGGAGGCTGACATCTTCATTGCTTATCTAGATGGACCAGGAATCACTGCCATAACTGCCGACAATGCCGCGTTCGGCGAGATACTTCTCTACTTCCGCGACGAGTTCGTCAATGTCGCGTCCCCTGGTTTTCAGATGCAATTCTGGCGATGCAGGGATTTCATAAGGCGAATCGATGCCGGTGAAGCATGTGATCTCTCCCTTGAGCGCCCTGGCATAAAGCCCTTTTGGATCACGCGCGATGCAGTCTTCAAGTGGCGTATCGACAAAGATCTCGATGAATTCCCCTTCGCCGAGACGGGCACGGATACGGTCACGTTCGGCCTGGAAAGGCGAAATGAAGGAGGCAAGCACGATCAGCCCCGCATCCACCATCAGCCTAGCCACCTCGCCGACGCGGCGGATATTTTCTGCCCGGTCTTCTGTCGAAAAGCCGAGATCACTGTTCAGCCCATGGCGGACATTGTCGCCATCAAGCAGATAGGTGTGCTTGCCCAGAGCATGCAGGCGCTGTTCCAGCCGGTTGGCGATTGTCGACTTGCCGGATGCCGAAAGCCCCGTAAACCACAGCACAACCGGCTTCTGGAACTTCTGCGCCGCGCGCGCCTGCTTGTCGAGATCGAAGGCATGCAGATGCACATTGGTTGACTGGCGAAGCGCACTGTCGATCATGCCTGCGCCAATCGTGGCATTGCTGATGCGGTCGATCAGAATGAATGCGCCGGTGACGCGATTGGCAGAATATGGATCAAAGGCGATCGCTTCGACCGTCTGCACATGGCAAAGGCCGACTTCATTGAGATCAAGCCGGTCTGCCGCCTGCCGCGCAAATGTATTCACATCCGTGCGATGCTCGATCCGACTGATCGTCACCGGTGTCTGGTCGGTTTCGGTGCGCAAGAGATAGGAACGCCCCGGCTGCATTGGCTCTTCGCCGAACCAGACAATATGGGCAGCAAAACGGTCGGCCACTTCTGGTCGCGCTTCTGTACCAACCAGAATATTGCCACGGGAAATATCGATCTCGTCTTCCAGCACAAGCGTCACCGCCTCGCCCTCGCTGGCGCGGGGCAGATCGCCATCATAGGTAACAATCCGCTTTACGCGCGACTGCTTGCCGGACCTGGCCACCACCACACTGTCCCCCACGGCAATGGAACCGGAAGCTATCGTGCCGGCAAAGCCGCGGAAATTGAGGTTTGGCCGGTTGACATATTGCACCGGAAAACGGAACGGCCTTGCCACCGCCTCATCATCGATACGCACCGTTTCCAGATGCTCCAGCAGACAGGGCCCCTGATACCAGCCAAGGCGCGGTGAGCGTGCAGTGACATTGTCGCCAAAGCGCGCCGAAAGCGGAATCGCCTGAATGCCGGCAAAGCCGAGGTCCCCGGCAAAGCCCAGATAATCGGCAACGATCCGTTCAAAGACATCCTGCGAGAAATCAACAAGGTCGATCTTGTTGACGGCCAGAACGATATGCCGGATGCTAAGCAGTGAGGCGATGAAGGAATGGCGGCGTGTCTGCGTCTGCACGCCCTGACGCGCATCGACCAGCACCACGGCAAGATCGGCAGTCGAGGCACCGGTTGCCATGTTGCGGGTATATTGCGCATGGCCGGGCGTGTCGGCGACGATGAATTTGCGCCGCGGGGTTGAGAAAAAGCGATAGGCGACATCGATGGTGATGCCCTGTTCGCGCTCGGCCTCCAGCCCATCCACCAGCAGCGCAAAGTCGAAATCATCATCCGTCGTGCCGAATTTGCGGCTGTCATTTCTGAGGGCTGCAAGCTGATCTTCGAAAACCAGCCGGGTGTCATAGAGCAGACGACCAATCAGCGTCGATTTGCCATCATCCACCGATCCGCAAGTGAGAAAGCGCAACAGCGTCTTGCGCTCCTGCTCGGCAATGAAATCGGCAACCCTTGCGCTTTTGCCTTGTGGCTGGATTACGGCATGCATCAGAAGTAGCCCTCGCGTTTCTTCTTTTCCATCGAGCCGGTCTCGTCGCGGTCAATGGCGCGGCCCTGACGCTCGGATGTACGAGCAATCAGCATTTCCTCGACAATGTCGGAAAGGGTGACGGCCTGCGATTCAATCGCACCGGTCAGCGGATAACAGCCGAGCGTGCGAAAACGCACGAGCCGATCTTCCACCTTCTCGCCCGGGCGCAATTGCATGCGCGCATCATCCACCATGATCAGCATGCCATCGCGCTCCACCACCGGACGGCGGGCGGCAAAATAAAGCGGCACGATCGGGATGTTTTCCTGCAGAATATATTGCCAGATATCGAGTTCCGTCCAGTTCGACAGCGGGAAGACGCGGATGGATTCGCCCTGTGCAATGCGCGTGTTATAAATCTTCCACATTTCCGGCCGCTGGTTCTTGGGATCCCAGCCATGCTGGGCATTGCGGAAGGAGAAAATGCGCTCCTTGGCGCGTGATTTTTCTTCATCACGTCGTGCGCCGCCAAAGGCGGCATCAAACTTGTATTTGTCGAGCGCCTGACGCAGCGCCACCGTCTTCATCACATGGGTGTGGACATTCGAGCCATGCGTGAACGGGCCAACGCCCTCACGCACGCCATCCTCATTGACATGGATGAGCAGTTCAAAACCTTTTTCGCGCGCCTGCGCATCGCGAAACTCAATCATCTCGCGGAATTTCCATGTCGTATCAACATGAAGAAAGGGAAACGGCGGTGGGGCCGGATAAAAAGCCTTCATCGCCAGATGCAGCATGACAGAGGAATCCTTGCCCACCGAATAGAGCATGACCGGATTGGCGAAACTTGCCGCCACTTCGCGAAAGATATGGATCGACTCTGCTTCAAGACGCTGCAGATGCGTCAGGTTTTTCGTCAGCAAGGCATGATGCACGACATTACTCCCGGCAAGCAAACAAAACCATGCCGGTCACATGATGGACTTCATCCGGCACGGATCGCCTGGCTCTGCTGAACCAGTTGGCCGTGCATTGTCGTGAATTGCGCACGCGATGGGAAAGAATGCTATCGCCAATTGCATGGAGCTTGCAGGAAAAACTGCCCGCGCCTGCAGCAATTGCGGAACAAACTTGCACAGAGCATAAAAAGTGATTTTTGCGCTTTTTGCCGCAAAATCATACAAAATCTATATGATTTTTGCTTTATAGCGCGAAATTCTGCGTTTCATGCAGTGATCAGCGCGAGATCTTTGCGGCCGGAATAGGTGGAGGGAAATGAAGAACAGGTCCAACGAGCACACCGTCGTGGACGAGAAATAGCCTAGAGCAAACCGAAAGTGCGCGCCTTTGCGACGGCCTGTACCTTGTTCACGGCAACAAGTTTATTAAGGACATTGCTGATGTGAAAATTGACCGTGCGCGTTGAGATATTCAGGATTGCCCCAACGATTTCGGCCGTCTTGCCTTCGCTGGTCCAGCGCAGGATTTCACGTTCACGCGCTGTCAGATTGACTTCAGCGATGCGGCTGATGCCCGGAATGTCAACACGTTCAAACATGGCAAGATGCAGCATGTTGCTGGCCAGCTGCAACTGACGGCGCAGCATCGAGATTTCCCCAGGTGTCAGTGCCGGCTTCTCGCGCAGCAGCGTCAACATGCCGAACACACCCTGGGCGGCCCAGCATGACTGGGTAATGCCGTGTTTCAAACCAAATCTATTTGCATCTGCCCAGATCTGTGGCGCCTCCTCAAAGAGATTTTCCGTCCACACGACAGGCTCGATGCTCTTTATGGCTCGACGGACAAGCGGATCGATTTCTGCATATTTCTGTTTGGTATAATTTTCTGCCCAACCTGCTGGCATGTCTTCATAACGCAACCATTTGACTGTACCGTTCAAGGACGGCACCTGCATGATGTAGGAAACATGCACAAAGCCAAGCTTATGGGCAAACTGCCTGATATGTTCAAATAATTGCTGGTCTGTGTCTGCAGACTGCATGGCTTCATATAATTTTTCCAATTGCATGTAAGACACCCCCATGTCTTGCGTCAGGAACGTGCATCATGACATAGCGGCACAAATGTACTGCATTACAATGCATCACCTGCTGCTACTTACAATTGTTTCATCCTGCCTGAGCCATTACTAGCTCAAACGGGTAAAAATCATAAATAATCACTTGGACTTCGGGGCGGATAAACGACTGCACCGGACTTTCTTAATATCATAATTCTGCATTCAACTCTACAATTATCAGTTGCATAAAATCACAGTAATTACAAATTACTTCGACTTTCAGAGAATTCAGAAATTGCTAATGTGGAAAGGCAGCCTGAAATTCAGGCTGCCGCATCCTCCTTGTCGCCCGGCACATAGTTGAGGATCGGAGCCAGCCAGCGTTCGACCTCGGCAATGTCCATGCCCTTGCGCGCGGCATAGTCCTCGACCTGATCCCGCTCGACCTTGGCAACGCCGAAATAATAGCTTTCCGGATGGCCGATATAGAGACCGGAGACGGATGAGCCCGGCCACATGGCATAGCTTTCGGTGAGTTCCACACCCGTTGCGGCGGTGGCATCCAGCAGGCGGAACAGGGTTGCCTTTTCGGTATGGTCAGGCTGCGCCGGATAGCCCGGAGCCGGACGAATACCCTTGTAAGGCTCGGCAATCAGTTCTTCCGGCGTAAAATTCTCATCCGGCGCATAGGCCCAGAATTCCTTGCGCACCCGCTCATGCATCAGTTCGGCAAAGGCCTCGGCAAAGCGATCGGCCAGCGCCTTGACGAGAATTGCAGAATAATCATCATTGGCGCGTTCAAAACGCTCGGCAATAGCTGCCTCGCCAATGCCGGCCGTCACGACAAAGCCGCCGACATAATCCGGCTTGCCGCTTTCGACCGGCGCGACGAAATCTGACAGTGCCACATTCGGGCGGCCATCGCGCTTCGACAATTGCTGGCGCAGGGTAAACAGGGTGGCAAGTTCCTGCCTGCGGCTGTCATCAGTGAAGAGGCGAATATCATCCCCCACTGCATTTGCCGGCCAGAAGCCGATAACAGCTTTCGGATGGAACCATTTTTCATCAATGATCTTGGCAAGCATCGCCTGCGCATCGGCCCAGAGCTGGCGTGCGGCGGGCCCTTGCGCCTCATCATCGAGAATGGCGGGGTAGCGGCCTTTCAGTTCCCAGGTCTGGAAGAAAGGCGTCCAGTCAATATAGCGCGCAATCTCGGCCAGATCATAATCCTCGAACACTTTCGTTCCGGTGAAGGCTGGCTTGACCGGAGCAAAATTCTCCCAGTCCAGTTTCTGACCATTTGCACGGGCGCGTGCCAGTGACAGGCGCTGCTTTTCCGCCTCATTGCGTGCATGTGCTTGGGCAACCCGGGCATATTCAGCGCGAATGCCTGCAATATAGTCGTCTCTGATTTCCGGCGACAGAAGATTGGAAACAACGCCGACCGCGCGGCTAGCATCAATCACATAAACGGCCTGACCGCGCTGATAGCGAGGATGGATCTTCACCGCCGTATGCACGCGGCTGGTGGTCGCACCGCCAATCATCAACGGAATGTCAAAGCCTTCACGCTCCATTTCGGAAGCGACATGCACCATTTCATCGAGCGACGGGGTAATGAGTCCCGAAAGACCGATCACATCGACCTTTTCCTCGCGCGCCACCTGCAGGATCTTCTGCGCCGGCACCATGACGCCAAGATCGATGATCTCATAATTGTTGCAGGCCAGAACCACGCCGACAATGTTCTTGCCAATGTCGTGCACATCGCCCTTGACGGTCGCCATCAGCACCTTGCCGGCGCTCTGACGGCCTTCACCACCATTGAGCCGCTTTTCCTCTTCCATATAAGGCAGAAGAACGGCAACCGCCTGCTTCATCACGCGCGCGGATTTCACCACCTGCGGCAGGAACATTTTTCCTGCGCCAAACAGATCACCAACCACATTCATGCCGGCCATCAGCGGGCCTTCAATGACATGCAGCGGACGTTCGGCCTGCTGGCGCGCTTCTTCGGTGTCGATCTCGATAAACTCGGTAATGCCATTGACCAGCGCATGTTCCAGGCGCTTTTCAACCGGCCATTCGCGCCAGCCGAGATCCTGCGCCTTGGCTTCCTTGCTACCGGCATTGCGGAAGCGTTCTGCAATCTCCAGCAGGCGCTCGGTCGCATCCGGGCGGCGGTTCAGCACCACATCTTCGCAAGCCTCACGCAGTTCCGGATCAATCGCGTCATAAACGGCAAGCTGGCCGGCATTGACAATGCCCATATCCATGCCCGCCTGAATGGCGTGATAGAGGAAGACGGCATGCATCGCCTCGCGCACCGGCTCATTGCCGCGGAAGGAGAAGGACAGGTTCGACACACCGCCCGAGACATGGACATGCGGCAGGGTGCGCACGATCTCGCGCGTTGCCTCGATGAAATCGACACCGTAATTGTTGTGTTCCTCAATGCCGGTGGCAACAGCGAAAATATTGGGGTCAAAGATGATGTCTTCAGGCGCCAGACCGGCCTTCTCGGTCAAAATCCTGTAAGCACGGGTGCAGATTTCGATCTTGCGTTCACGCGTATCGGCCTGCCCCATTTCATCAAAGGCCATGACGACAACCGCAGCACCATAGGCACGCACCAGACTGGCGTGATGAATGAAGGCTTCCTCGCCTTCCTTCAACGAAATGGAATTGACGACCGCCTTGCCCTGCACGCATTTGAGGCCTGCCTCGATCACCTCCCATTTGGAGCTGTCGATCATGATCGGCACACGGGCAATATCCGGTTCGGCGGCAATGAGATTCAAAAACTCCACCATCGCCTTTTCCGAATCGATCAGGCCTTCATCCATATTGATGTCAATGATCTGCGCTCCATTGGCGACCTGGTCACGCGCCACATCAAGGGCTGCCGCATAATCGCCCGCCGTGATCAGCTTGCGGAATTTGGCCGAGCCGGTGACATTGGTACGCTCCCCCACATTGACGAATGGAATATCCCTGGTGAGCGTGAACGGCTCAAGGCCGGACAGGCGCATCAGCGGTTCGAGCTTCGGGGGCTGGCGCGGCTTGTATTTTGCCACCGCTGCCGCAATGGCGCGGATATGTTCCGGCGTCGAGCCACAGCAGCCACCGACAATATTGACCAGGCCATCACGGGCAAATTCCTCGACCTGGGCTGCCATCAGTTCCGGCGTCTCGTCATATTGGCCGAACTCATTCGGCAGACCGGCATTCGGATAGGCGCAGATGAAGGTATCGGCCACGGTCGAGAGTTCATCGAGATGGGCGCGCATGGCGCTTGCCCCCAGCGCACAGTTAAGCCCGATGGTAAAGGGCTTGGCATGGCGCAGCGAATACCAGAAGGCCGTCGGCGTCTGGCCGGACAGGGTGCGGCCGGAAAGATCGGTGATCGTGCCGGAAATCATGATCGGCAGACGGATACCGAATTCAGCAAAGACTTCTTCTGCCGCAAAGACAGCCGCCTTGGCGTTCAACGTATCGAAAATGGTTTCGATCAGGATGATGTCAGCCCCGCCATCGATCAGGCCGCGGATCTGTTCGGCATAGGCAATGCGCAGCTCGTCAAAGGTGATGGCGCGAAAACCCGGATTGTTGACATCCGGCGACAGCGAGGCGGTGCGGTTTGTCGGCCCAAGCGCACCGGCAACAAAACGGCGGCGGCCATCCTTCTGTTCCGCGCGCAAGGCGGCGCGGCGGGCAAGGCGCGCACCATCACGGTTCAGCTCATAGACGACATCTTCCATGCCATAATCGGCCTGCGCGATCGAAGTGGAAGAGAATGTATTGGTTTCGAGAATGTCCGCGCCGGCCATGGCGTAGGCATAGTGGATTTCCTCGATCGCCTTTGGCTGGGTCAGTGTCAGAAGATCATTATTGCCCTTGAGCTGGCAGTCGCAGCCGATGAAACGGTCGCCGCGGAAATGTTCTTCATGAAAGCCAAGGCCCTGGATCTGCGTGCCCATCGCACCATCAAGGATCAGGATGCGTTCACGTGCAGCTTTTGTCAGCGCGGCCAGCACCTCCGAACCGTCCGGCCTTGCCGCCGTTGCACCGAAAAGAGCGTCGAGAGATGACGTCATGAGAAGTACCGCCTTGATGGTTATGCGCTGATCATGGAGGACCGTTTAATGACATAAACATATCTTTATGTCAAATCGCACACGCGACCCGCAGCCCACAATCATCTACTGATTTCATCCCCTATAAACTGTGATCCTGCAGGACACGGCTTTGCCATAGTGCAGCCATAGATTGCGCAATGCATTCACGATGAACCTTGTTGTCTTGCATGACGTTGCATGACCTCGGACGCGCCATCGGCAGATCATTTTCAAGTCTGCAATGTTTTATGGTAATTTTGATGAAAAAACGTGTTTCAGCCCTGTTTGTCATGTGCCTGTCGCTTGGCGCAGCTGTTTCAGCCAGTAGCGCCCATCCGATGACCATACAGTTTCTGCATGTCATGACCATGTATGCGGACATGGCCAAGCCTGCGCAATATCATGATTATCGCCATGGCCCGGCCTGGTGGCATGTCCCACGCTGGTGGAACGGTCCGCTCTGGCGGTTTGGTCCGCGCCGGTGGGATGATGCACGCTGGTGGCCCCGCCTGCCCTATAACGGCCCCGTGTCCCGCCATGTCCCGTGCCATTACCGGCCCATGCCGGTCTGTCGCACCTATATCAATGCGCATATGCGCTGGTGCTATGACCGCTATCGTTCCTGTCGGGCCCATGACAACACCTACCAGTCCGTCAACGGCCCACGCCGACAGTGCCATTCGCCCTTTATCTGACGAATGGCATGATATGAAAAGCCCCGGCCAAGACCGGGGCTTTCACGCAATCCTGCAGCCTGCCGATTACGTCACATAGGCCGTGATGGAAGCGGCCACCAGCGCAATGGCTGCGACAATCATGCCGCCATAGACACGCGGCTTGTCAAACAGCACGGCAAAGGCTGCAAACCAGCTTACCACGGCCGCGCCCAACGCAAAGAGAAAGCCCGGCTTGTCGCCCGCAATCAGATTTGCCGCCATCAGGCCGGCAATGATCAGCGCGCCAAATACGATCATCAAACCCGTGGCATATCGCTCGTAATCGTCCATTTCATTTCCTCGGCTTCCGCTCATGCCTGAACGGAACATGTCACCATTGCGACCAGCGGCACGGGAAAAGAATCGTCCTCTTCCCTTCCCTGCCAGATTGCTTTCACAAAATCATTATTCTGGCCGTTGTTCAACCGTCTCGCTGCAGCCTGCAACTTTTATCAGGCTGAATAGGATAAAACTGGGTCAACAAGACGGCATTCGCAAAGAAACGGTCAGCCGTTTTCGGTCTTGATATCGGCAGAGAAGCGCAATTCCCGCATCGGACGCACAAGCTGTGTCGTCGCATCATAGGTCGGATGATTCTTGTAGGCGTAGAAAGCCTCTTCATCCTTGAATTCGGCATAAACAACCAGGTCAATCTTGTCGCACATCGGATCGACCTGCATGTTCGGCAGAACCTCAAACACATCCGAATACGGGATCGTGCCAAGCTGCAACAGCCCCTGACGAACCGTCTCGATATCCTGCCCTTCCTTGACGCTGAAGAAAACAATATGCCTGATCACGCCTAGTCTCCGAAATTTGGTGAGCCGTATCTAGCGCATCAAACCCCGGAGACAAACAGGAAAATCAGCAACGCAAAAATTCAGACAGCTTTCACACGTCGCCAGGCAAAGCCGCCCTCTGCCTTAACAGAGCCATGCCCCGGCTGATAATAAGCGGGTGTGTCAACCAGACGGCGCTGTTCCAGCCGGGCAAGCGCCACCGGATTGGACACCTGCAGCGTATCAAAGCCGGTGCGCAGCATGAATGCCGCCTGATCAATCAGCACATCGCCATAGGCGCGCAATTCGCCGCGAAAACCGGAACGACGCAGAATTTCCGCCTTGGAATAGGAACGCCCATCATTGAAAGCCGGAAAATGCAGCGCGATCAAGGGTAGCTCATCCAGACGGTCAAGCAGCGGTTCGATCTTTTCGGCGGGCGCGACACTGACCCCGATGCGGCGGTTCGAGGTGCGGCGACGCCCTTCATCAAGGCCAAGCCAGACGGCAAGGGGAAGGATCACCGCAGGCGCATCACCTGCCTGTTCCAGATCATCAGCAAAAATATAGTCATCCGTGCGAAAGCCGTCCCCGGACCAGAGTTTTGTTTCGGTTGTGTCGGTCATGTCTGGTCTGATGCTCCCAAATTCTTCAAACGATCGGTCAGTCCGGAAAGATGGATGCCGCATTCTGTCTTTTCCGAGCCGGCCCAGCGGCCGGCGCGTTGATCTTCACCCTCATAGACCGGCCTTGTGCAGGGCATGCAGCCGATGGAGCGATAGCCTTCCGCCGTCAGCGGATGAACTGGCAGGTCGTGTTGTTCGGCATAGGCTTTCAGATCGGCTGCCTGCCAGCGCGCCAGCGGGTTGATGCGCATGCGCGGACCGACGGCTTCAAACACCGCAAGTGTGGCGCGTGTTGCCGCCTGAAACTGTTTGCGTCCCGTCATCCATGCCGCAAAGGGGGCAACCGCACGCGCCATCGGCTCAACCTTGCGGATGAAGCAGCAGCGATCCTTGTCGATCATCGACAAGGCGCCAAAGGGGTCTTCTTTTTTCAACATTTCACCGAGCGGTAGAATGTCCTGAACATTTTGCAGCCCCAGCCGTTCAGCCAGCGTCTTGCGATATTCGAGCGTTGCGCGAAAATGCCTGCCCGTATCAAGAAAGAGAACAGGCGTTGCCGGATCGACCGCGGCAATCATGTGCAAAAGCACCGCAGATTCCGCACCAAAGGACGAGACAACGGCAATGCGCCCGGCAAATAGCTCCTGAACGGCCTGCGCAATGATTTCCTGTGGCGTGGACGCGCCATGGCTTGCCTCATAAAGCCGCGCCAAGGCTTGCATCCTTGTCTCATCGTCAGGAAGACCATTCTCTGGGCCGGGATCAGGCTGCACGGGAGACCTCGCCATAAAGTGCCTGCCTGAACGGCTCCATGCCAACACGACGATAAACGGCAAGGAAGGTTTCTTCCGGTGACTGGCGCAAGCCCAGATAGGTATTGACGATGGTCTCGATCGCATCGACCACTTCTTCCGAAGAAAAGCCGCGCCCGGTGATTTCGCCAATGGCGGCATGTTCATCGGCCGAGCCGCCCAGCGTGATCTGGTAAAGCTCATCGCCCTTCTTTTCGACGCCGAGAATGCCAATATGGGCGACATGGTGATGGCCGCAGGCATTGATGCAGCCGGAGATTTTTATCTTGAGATCACCGATTTCCGTCTGACGCTGCTGGTCGCCAAAGCGTTCGGAAATGCGCTGTGCCACAGGAATGGAACGCGCATTGGCCAGTGCGCAATAATCAAGACCGGGGCAGGCAATGATGTCGGTGATGAGACCGGCATTGGCCGTCACCAGACCAACCGTTTTCAGCCGCACATAGACGGCTGGCAGATCAGCCTTGGCGACATGCGGCAAAACGAGATTCTGCTCATGGCTGACGCGGATTTCATCAAAGGAATAGGCTTCGGCAAGATCAGCCACCAGATCCATCTGCTCAGAGCTTGCATCACCCGGAATGCCGCCAATCGGCTTCAGCGAAATCGTGACGATGGCATAATCCGGATTCCTGTGCGCCGTCACGTTGCGTCTTACCCAGCCGGCAAAATCGGGATCCGTCCTTTCTGCCATGGCCAGAATGCCCCAGCCTTCGGCCCGTTCCGGCAGATCCGGCAGGCGGAAATAGTTTTCAATCGCTTCGATATCGCGCTGCGGCAGTGTCAATTCGCCATTGCGGATCTGTTCCCATTCGGCATCGATTTCCCTGACGAGTTGATCAACACCCGTCTCGTGCACGAGGATCTTGATGCGCGCCTTGTATTTGTTGTCGCGCCGTCCATAGAGATTATAGACGCGGACAATGGCCGTCACATAGGTGAGCATCTCCTCGACCGGCAGGAAATCGCGGATTTTCTTCGCTACCATCGGCGTGCGACCCTGACCGCCGCCAATATAGACCGCAAGCCCCAGCGCGCCTGCCTCATTCCTTTTCAGCTGCAGGCCGATGTCATGCACCTGGATGGCCGCGCGGTCATGTTCAGCACCGATAATGGCGATCTTGAACTTGCGCGGCAGATAGGAAAATTCCGGATGGAGCGACGACCATTGGCGCAGGATTTCAGCATAGGGGCGCGGATCGGCAACCTCATCGGCCGCGGCACCGGCAAAATGGTCTGCCGTGACATTGCGAATGCAATTGCCAGACGTCTGGATGGCATGCATTTCGACTTCCGCCAGTTCTTCCAGAATGCGCGGTACATCCTTCAGCGCCGGCCAGTTGAACTGGATGTTCTGGCGCGTGGTGAAATGGCCGAAATTGCGGTCATAGGTACGGGCAATATGGGCAAGCTTGCGCATCTGTCGGCCGGACAGCGTCCCATAGGGAATTGCCACGCGCAGCATATAGGCGTGCAGTTGCAGATAAAGACCGTTCATCAGACGCAGCGGGCGGAACTGCTCCTCTGTCAGCTCGCCAGACAAGCGCCGCGCAACCTGATCCTTGAACTGTTCAACGCGAGCCGCAACAAAATCACGGTCGAATTCATCATAACGATACATAAGCAAAATCCAGTATGGGGCAAATCCGGTATGGAATCAGCGGTCAAGAGGCTTTTTTCAGCGCCTGATGATCACCGAAGGTCACGATGGTCGGGCCCGACAGGCGAATGCGCTCGCGCAGGCGGATCGGGTAAAGCCCCTCCGCACGCTCCTCGACATCAATTACATTCACATCGACCACCAGATTGTCGCGCGCTGCCCTTTTGCCCGCCTCTTCCAGCGCGGCCACGGCCTCGGCATGGCGCGCAACCAGCGCACCCTCAATGGTTTCCAGCCATTTGCCATCAGCGCCAAGCCAGACAGCCTGCCCATCAATCAGGCGGTTTGCGGTGAGAACCTTTACGATCATGTCACAACTCCAGAATTCAGGATGCGAGCGTGGCCGGAACCGAGACAGGCTGACGCGCCAGCGCCTCTGCCCTGTCAATCGCGCTTCCGGCAACGGCATCGCCAATGATCACCATGACCGGGCCGGAAAGCGCCATGCTTTCCAGCGCGGGCAAATCTTTCAGCGTTCCGTGAAACAGACGCTTGTCCTTGCGGCTGGCATTTTCCACCACGGCAACGGCGGTATCCTCATGCAGGCCGGTGGCGATCAGCCGTGCTGCCACCGATGCGGCAACCGAAGCGCCCATATAGACCGCAATGGTGGCGCCAGAGATGGCAAGCTTCGCCCAGTCCGGCAAAACATCGCCATACATGTCATGTCCGGTGGTAAAGACGAGCGAGGCAGACACACCGCGCAGTGTCAGCGGCAATTCCATATCCGCCGCCGCCGCAAAGGCCGATGTAATGCCGGGCACGATCTCAAAACCGATATTGGCAGCGCGCAATGCCGCCATTTCCTCGCCTGCACGACCATAGACCAGCGGATCGCCCGATTTCAGCCGCACGACACGCTTGCCTTCCCGGCCAAGCCTGATCAGGAGGCGGTTGATTTCGCTCTGGCTTCTTGAGTGGCAACCCTTGCGCTTGCCAACTGCAATGCGCTCGGCATCGCGCCGGCCCATGGCGACGATTGTTTCCGGCACCAATGCGTCATGGACAATCACATCCGCCTGCATCAGCACGCGCTGCGCCCGCAGAGTCAAAAGGTCTTCCGCGCCCGGCCCGGCACCAACCAGCCAGACATGACCCTGTCCCTGATCCTGCGGCTTTTCAATCAGCATTGCGGCTGCGGCAGCCGCCTGTTCATGGTCGCCATTTTCAATTGCGCGTGCGACCGGCCCATTGAAAAAATGGCGCCAGAAACTGCGCCGCGCCAGACCTTTTGGCACCAGCCGTTCAACCAGCGGCCGAAAACGATCGGCAAAGCGTGCGAGTTCCCCGAGATGCGGCGAAAAGGCCGCATCAATGCGGGCACGCAACATCTGCGCCAGAACAGGTGCCGTGCCTTCAGAACCAATGGCGATGGCCACCGGGGCACGGTTAACAATGGCAGGCGTCAGAAAATCGCAAAGGACAGGACGATCAACGACATTGACCGGAATTTTCAGCGCCCTTGCCATTTCAGCCGCAGCACGGTCTTGTTCCTCATTGCCAGTAGCCACGAAAACAAGTTTGGCCCCGGCAAGATATTTTTCTGCCAGAGGCGCGGCAATATGCTCAATCCCCTGGCTTGCGATGAACTCTGCCAGCGATGGCTCAACCGTTTCTGCCACAATGCGCAAGCGTGCTTCTGTTTGCGCCACAAGGCGCGCCTTGTTCAGGGCCTCTTCGCCGCCGCCAACAATGACGACAACCTCCCCCCGCACGCGGAAGAAGACAGGAAAATCAGCCAGAAGTGACGCATTCGATGACGACACGGAACCATCCTTTCAAAGATGGCTTATTATCCCGTGAGATTAGACTGATTATAAGAAACGGGCTTGCGCCGCCTTATTGTGATGCGCATAAGTTTTTCCAGAAAATGACCAATACAGAATTTTAATTCCGCAAAAGGCGGATTTTATATCCTACAATTTTTGTGTAGTTATACTTTTCACCCGCTATGATTTCCTACCGTAAAAAAGCCCGCCACATGTTTTGGCAGGCGGCGCGGCAAAACCGCAATCAGGTCAAAACGTAGTGAAAGACGGGCATGATCGGGCTGCTTTGCCAACCACAGATCAGCCGCTGCCTCGATACGCCGCATGGCCTGTGGCGTGACGGCCTGATGGGCGGCTTCAAGGCTCGCGCGCGCCTTCACTTCCACGATCAGCACCAGATCGCCGCGTCGGGCAATCAGATCAATTTCGCCAAGCCGGGTGCGATAGCGTCGCGCGACAATGCGAAAAACCCTTGAGAACAAGAAGCCATGCGGCAATGCGTTCGGCATTCAGTCCACGAAAGAAAGCAGCCTGCTTTTTTCCGCGGGTTTTGCTCATCCGCGCTCCGCCTTCAACTGCATCAGGCGCTGATAGAGAACCGATTTCTGTCCGCCGGTCATGCGCGCTGCCTCGCCTGCCGCTTTGGATGGCGGCAATTCCGCGGCAAGTGACAGGAGCAACCTGTCAATATCGGCCTCGCTTTGCGGTGCCACCTCATCCGTTGGCGGACCGACCAGAAGCACGACTTCGCCACGGATACGGTCTTCGCCGTCAAATTCCTGCGCCAGTTCGCCCAGCGGCAGGGTGACGATGGTTTCATAAGCCTTGGTCAGTTCGCGGCAAAGGGCTGCCTGCCGATCCGCCCCGAAGACATCCACCATATCGGCAAGGCTGGCCGCAGCGCGGTTGGGCGATTCATAGAAAACCAGAGTCGCATCAATGGCCTTCAGGCTTTCAAGCCTTGAGATGCGCTGCCCGTGTCTGGACGGCAGAAAGCCGCAGAACATGAACTGATCGGTCGGAAGACCCGATGCGGCAAGGGCAGCAAGAACGGCAGAAGCCCCTGGCACGGGCACGACACGAATACCCGCTTGCCGCGCCTCTCCAACCAGCCGGAAGCCGGGATCGGACACCAGCGGCGTACCGGCATCAGAGACCAGCGCAACGCTTTTGCCAGAAGCAAGAGCCGCAATCAGCTTTTCGCCAGCTTCCGCCGCATTATGTTCATGATAGCTCATCGGGCGACGCTGAATGCCATAGCGATCAAGCAGCACACGGGTGACGCGTGTATCCTCACAGGCGATGATGTCGGCGCTTGCCAATGTTTCTATGCCGCGCAGCGTCATGTCGCCCAGATTGCCGATTGGTGTCGAGACAATATAGAGCGCAGGCTCCAGCGGACGGGCGCGCATGGTCATGCCGCCAATCACATAATCACGCCGTTCTTCGTTTGATCCTTCGCTCATCTTTCCCTCAGGCGACCAGTTCGGCCACAAGTGTATTGAGAACCAGCGCGCCATCCGGCGTCGCACGGATGATATTGCCGCTCACAGGCTCGATCATGCCCTGAGCGACCAGTCTTGCAAGCCGCCTTTCATCAAGGTCATGACCGGTGAGCCGCCGGTAACGGTCAAGATCGACTCCTTCACGCAGGCGAAGTCCCATCATCAGGAATTCATCGCCCTCCTGCTCACCATTGAGGCGTTCCTCCTCAACAATGCCATGGCCGGCGCGTTCAACGCGCTTCGCCCATGTTTCCGGATGTTTTTCGGTGATGGTGACGGTGCGCGTGCCGTTTTCGACAAAGCGTCCATGCGCGCCGGGGCCAATGCCGACATATTGGCCATAGCGCCAATAGACGAGATTGTGCTGCGATTCCCGTCCCGGCACGGCGTGATTGGAAATCTCATAGGCAGGAAGCCCGCGTTCTGCCGTCACAACTTGCGTTTCTTCATAAAGGGCTGCGGCATGATCGGGATCAGGCGTGGTGAGTTTGCCTGCCTTCCAGAGATTATAAAACGGCGTGCCCTCTTCAATGGTCAGCTGATAGAGCGACAGATGATCGGCCGCCAGATCAATGGCTTCCTTCAGCTCCTCACGCCAAGCCGTGATGGACTGCTCGGGACGGGCATAAATCAGATCAAAGGAAAGGCGCGGAAAAATCGCGCGCGCCAGCCGGATGGCAGCCTTGGCCTCATCGACCGAGTGCATGCGGCCAAGACGGCGCAGATCCGGATCATTGAGCGCCTGAATGCCCAGCGAAACACGATTGACGCCCGCAGCGCGATAACCGCGGAAACGCCCGGCCTCAACACTGGTCGGATTGGCCTCCAGCGTGACCTCAATATCGGGCGCAATCGACCAGAAACGGGCAATGCCATCAAGCAGGGCAGCAACCGTTTCCGGCTGCATCAGGGACGGCGTGCCGCCGCCGAGAAAAATGCTGGTAACAGTGCGCGGGCCGGTGCGCGCGCGCAAAGTCTCCATCTCGCGGACAAAGGCTGCCGCAAAGCGCTTCTGATCCACCGGCTGATGGCGCACATGACTGTTGAAATCACAATAGGGGCATTTGGCCAGACAAAACGGCCAGTGCAGATAGACGCCAAAGGCATTTTCCCCATCCGTCCGCGCGATGGGCAACGCATCTGGCTGGGGAATGTGCGCCATCATTATGCCTGTGCCGCTTGAACGCCGAAAACGGCCTCTGCAAATTTCTTGAAGGCGCGGGCGCGATGCGACAGGGCCGAAGCATCGCCCGGCTTCCAGCCATGTTTTTCATCCGCTGTCATTTCGCCAAAGGTTCGGTCATAACCATCCGGCAGGAAGACCGGATCATAGCCAAAACCGAGCGTGCCGCGCGGTGGCCAGACCAGCGTGCCTTCCACCTCACCGCGGAAATATTCGGCCGTGCCATCCGGGAAAGTGAGGCAGATGACCGAGATAAAGCGCGCCTTGCGTTGGTCGGGTGTGGTTGCCCCCTTTTTCTGCAACAGGTCCTCCACCTTCTGCATGGCCAGGCTGAAATCGCGCTTTCCATCTGCGGTTTCCGCCCAGTTGGCGGTATAGACGCCGGGTTCGCCATCAAGCGCATCAACAGCAAGACCGGAATCATCCGACAATGCTGGCAGGCCAGTGGCCTTGGCGGCAGCGAGCGCCTTGATATAGGCGTTTTCCTCAAAGGTCGTGCCGGTTTCATCCGGCTCCGGCAGGCCGAGTGCTGCAACGGAGACCACCTCGAAGCCGAAGGGGCCAAGCAGCCCGTCAAATTCCCTGAGCTTGCCTGCATTGTGCGAGGCAAGGACCAGCTTGCCTTTTTCCAGCCTTGTCATTTTCATTCCCATAATCTTTTCAGGCCTTTTCAGCCCCAGAGTCCCGGTTCGGCGATTTCCAGCGAATTGCCGGATGGATCACGAAAATAGATCGAGCGCGCGCCATTCGGCCAGGAAAAATCAGCCTCAATGGCAATGCCATGGCGCTTGAGATGCTGGCGCCACGCATCGATTTCATCGCCCTCTGCTGCAAAACAGACATGCCCCGGCCCGGTTGCGCCATGTGTTGGCACAGGCAATTGGCCGGGCTGTGCCGGTTTCAGGCTTTCTTCCGCCTTGAACAGCAGCAATATGCCGTCGCCACAGCGGAAAAAGGCATTGCGCTCGTTTTGTCTGCCAACCGGCTCAAGTCCGATCACCTCGCGGTAGAAACGCACCGCCTCGGCGATATCACGGACATAGAGCGCGGTTTCAAGAATGCGGGCAGCCTGCATTTCCGGTTCCCCCGAAAAGCCGCCCGTCCAGTGTCAGGCGACAGCCATTTTCTGCAGCGATACTAGGCGATCAATGCCGCCACGGGCAAGCCGCATCAGCGCGCTGAACTCTTCTTCCGAGAAGGGCGCACCTTCCGCAGTGCCCTGAATTTCGACAATGCCGCCCTTGCCGGTCATGACGAAATTGGCATCGGTTTCGGCTGATGAATCTTCGGCATAATCAAGGTCAAGCACCGGCGTGCCTTCATAAATGCCGCAGGAAATGGCGGCAACATGGTCCTTCAGCACCTTCTCGACCTTGACCATCTGGCGCATTTCCATCCAGCGCAGGCAATCGTAAAGCGCAATCCAGCCGCCGGTGATCGAAGCCGTGCGCGTGCCGCCATCAGCCTGCAGCACATCGCAGTCCACCGTGATCTGGAATTCGCCCAGCGCCTGCAGGTCAACGACTGCGCGCAGCGAACGGCCGATCAGACGCTGGATTTCCTGCGTGCGCCCACCCTGTTTGCCGACGGCAGCCTCGCGGCGCATGCGCTCGCCGGTTGAACGCGGCAGCATGCCATATTCCGCCGTCACCCAGCCCTTGCCGGAATTGCGCATCCAGCCCGGCACCTTTTCCTCAAGGCTTGCAGTGCACAGCACATGCGTATCGCCAAACTTGACGAGGCACGAACCTTCCGCATGTTTGGAGACGCCACACTCGAAGGAGACGGGGCGCATTTCGTCAAAAGCGCGATTGGATGGACGCATGATCTTTCCTCTATAAATATCCTGTTGCGGCTTTTTAGGCGCAACACGACAAAATAGAAAGGCGTTTTGCCGGACAATGACCAATACTATGCCCAGTTATCATGAAACGGCATGAATTACAGCGCCACCCCCTTTGACGACAAAGGGTTCAAGCCTATATTTATGCCGGAAATAGTGGGTTCCCAAAGACAGGATCATGATCAAACAACCGGAACATCAATTACTGAATGCGCTGGATCAGAGGTCGCGCGACATTTTCCGGTTGATCGTCGAAAGCTATTTGAGCGGCGGCGAACCGGTGGGGTCACGCAACCTGTCTCGCCTGCTGCCCCAATCCCTGTCTCCTGCCACCATCCGCAATGTGATGAGTGACCTGGAGCATCTGGGGCTGATCTATGCGCCGCATGTTTCTGCCGGTCGCCTGCCGACGCATATTGGCCTGCGCTTTTTCGTCGATGCCTTTCTGGAGGTCGGCGACCTGCCACCGGATGAGCGCAGCTCCATCGAAGCACAGGTCAGCGCCGCAAGCGCCAGCAATTCGGTTGAAAGCCTCCTGACCGAAGCAAGCCAGGTGCTTTCGGGTCTGTCGCGCGGCGCGGGTCTTGTGCTTGCCACCAAGACAGAAGGGGCGCTCAAACATATTGAATTCGTCCGCCTTGAGCCGACGCGCGCGCTTGCCGTTCTGGTGATGCAAAATGGCGATGTGGAAAATCGCGTCATCGACCTGCCGGCCGGCATCACCGCCTCGCAGCTTACCGAGGCCTCGAATTTCCTTAATGCGCATATTCAGGGCCAAACCCTGTCAGAAGCACGCGCGGCCTTGCGCAAGCTTTATGAACAGACCCGCATCGAGCTTGACCAGCTTTCACAGGAGCTTGTCGCCAAGGGCCTTGCGGTGTGGAGCGGTGCCAGCTCTGACCAGCCTGCCCGGTTGATCGTGCGCGGCCGCGCCAATCTTCTGGAAAATGTCAGCGCCCAGGAAGATATTGAGCGCCTGCGCCATCTCTTTGACGATCTCGAAACGCAGGATGGCATGATCCAGCTGCTTGATCTGGCCGAGGAAGGCTCTGGCGTGCGCATTTTCATCGGCTCTGAAAACAAGCTGTTTTCGCTTTCCGGCTCATCGCTGGTGGTCGCGCCCTATCGCGACAGCGAACAGCGCATCATTGGCGCGCTTGGCGTGATTGGCCCGACAAGGCTCAATTATGCGCGCATCATTCCTATGGTCGATTACACCGCACAGATCGTCTCGCGCCTGCTGCGCTAGATGACAGAGCTGACAAGTTTACAAATTAGACCTTGATTTTATTGACCTGACACTCGATATCCCGGTCAAAGACACGATATTCGAGACGGAAGAGAAGTATGGCCGACGAAAAGAACAAATCCACAAAGTCCGATCTTGAGCAGCGCGACATCAACAATCCACGCGACCGCGAAGCACTGAGCCGGGCTGCCGACGAATTCCTCAAGGCGCGCAAGGCCGAAGCCATGGCCGAAGCCGCTGAAGATGAAGCCGTTTCTGAAACTGATGAAACCGCAAACCGCATCCTTGCGCTTGAGGCGGACAATGCCGAGCTGAAGGATCAGCTTCTCCGCCTTGCCGCCGACATGGAAAACCTGCGCAAGCGCACCCAGCGCGACGTGCAGGATGCACGCGCCTATGCAGTGACCAATTTCGCGCGCGACATGCTGTCGGTTTGCGACAATCTGCGCCGCGCCATTGAAGCCATTCCGACCGATGCGCTGGAAACGGATTCCAATCTGAAGGCTTTGGCCGAAGGCGTCGAGATGACCGAACGCGCCATGCTGCAGACGCTGGAACGCCATGGCGTGACCAAGCTTGAACCGGAAGGCCAGAAATTCGACCCGAATTTCCATCAGGCCATGTTCGAGGTGCCAAACCCGGATCTGCCAAGCAATACGGTTGTTCAGGTCGTGCAGGCCGGCTATGCCATTGGCGACCGCGTGCTGCGCCCGGCGCTGGTTGGCGTTTCCAAAGGGGGCCCGAAAGCTGCCGCCAATGGCGAGACCAAGGCTGCAGCCAATGACGAGGCCGGCAAAGACAACGCCTGATATTGTTGCAAACCGAATGCGAACAGAGCGGCGGCATTGTCCGCCGCTTTTTATTTGATCCCGGTCAAAATTTGACGACTATCACCATATAGCAAATGCGCGTGCCGCCGCTGACCTGTGGCTTGGCCCCGGCACCATTTCACACGGAAGGCCGCGACGTGACGCTTTTTGAGTTCCTGAATTACATCGGTGTTTTTGTATTTGCCGCAACAGGCGCGCTTTCGGCCTCGCGCCGCCAGCTTGATATTATCGGCTTCATTTTCCTGGCCAATATCACCGGCATTGGCGGCGGTACCATGCGCGACCTTCTGCTGGGTACACCGGTGTTCTGGGTCGAGAGACCGATCTATCTGCTGCCGGGAACGCTTGCCGCCATCATCGTCTATTTCACCGCGCACCGTGTCGAATCGCGCTACCGCCTGCTTCTGTGGCTCGATGCCATCGGCATGGCGGCCTATACGGTAATGGGCGCGGCAAAGGGGCTTGATTTTGGCTTTGGCGCACCCGTGGCAATCGTCACCGGCATATTCACCGCAACACTTGGCGGCATATTGCGCGATATGGTGGCAGGTGAACCATCCGTGCTGATGCGGCGCGAAATCTATATCACGGCCGCCTTTGCGGGCGCCTGTCTCTATGTGATTCTGGCTTGGTTCGGCATCAATCCGATCATCACGGCGCTGACATCGGGGCTGCTTGCCTTTATCGTTCGGGGCGGCGCGCTTTATTTCGGCTGGACATTACCGGTCTATAAAAGCCGGCCCGGCCGCACGGCAGAAGAACTCCTGCGCGACCGGATCGTGCGTTGATGCAACCAAGCCTGCCAATGGCCCGGATCAGCCTTGCTGCCCCGTCAGAGGAGGCCTGCTTTCCTTGCCACGTCCTTGAGGCTTACCTGCGAACGCGGGCCCATCTGCTGCACGATCGTGCCTGCGGCAAGCGCACCAAGACGGGCGCAATCTTCCAGCGAGCGATCCTGCGTATAGCCATAGAGGAAGCCGGCGGCAAACAGATCGCCTGCGCCGGTACTGTCCACCAACCTTTCAATCTCGATGGCCGGAACATAATGGGTCTGTTGGCCTGAAACGACCACGGCGCCCTTTTCCGAACGGGTGATGATGGCAAGCGAGCATTCATGCCGCAGTGCCGTGACAACCGTATCAAGCGATTGCGTCTCGTACAGCGACTTTGCCTCTTCTTCATTGGCAAAGACGATATCAACCATGCGCTGGCGCATGAGCGTCAGGAACTCATCGCGGTAGCGGTCGACACAGAAGGGATCAGACAGGCTCATGGCAACCTTGCGGCCGTTTTCATGCGCAATCTTCGATGCCATGACAATAGCTTCCTTGGCGCGCGGCGGATCCCACAGATAGCCTTCGAAATAGGTCACTTTCGAATCAGCAACCTTGGAGGCTTCCACGTCTTCCGGGCCGAATTCGACGCTGGCACCGAGGAAGGTGTTCATCGAGCGCTCGCCATCCGGCGTGATGAAAATCATCGAGCGGGCGGTTGGCGTACCTTTTTCCAGCGGGCGCGTATCAAAGGCAACGCCCTGCGCGCGAATGTCGTGCGAGAAAACACGGCCAAGATGGTCGGTCGCCACCTTGCCGAAATAGGCAGCACGGCCGCCAAGGCTAGCAATGCCTGCCGCCGTATTGCCTGCGCTGCCACCGGACATTTCCGTGGCAGGTCCCATGCGCTTGTAGAGCAGTTCGGCGCGGCTGGCGTCGATCAGATTCATGGCACCCTTGATGATGCCGTTTGCTTCGAGAAAGGCGTCATCCGTGCGCGCCAGAATATCGACAATGGCATTGCCAATGCAAAGAACGTCGTACGTAGCCATGAGCTGTCCGGTAGCTCCCCTTGTTACCTGCGGCAAACATGCCGCTGTCATGTAGTGCCGGTTTAGCGATTTGCAACACCTTTGGCTAGCCTGCCCGGCAACAGTTATGCCTTGCGGGGGAAAACCGGCATACCTATCTCATCAGCGTCAATTGCCAGGACGAAGCCAAAATGATCCTTGATGCAGCGTTGAAAGCCCTAAGCCGCCTGTTTACGCCGGAATTCCGCTCCGTTTTGTGGAAGTCGCTCGGCCTGACGCTGCTTTTGCTCGTCGGCCTGTGGATTTCCATCAGGCAGATGTTTTTCTCCTTTGGCTGGCCGTGGCTGGAACAGATCCTGCCGGGCATGCCCGACTGGGCTGGCTGGCTTGGTATCGTTGCGGCCATCATTGCGGGCCTTGGTCTTGCCTTCGTGCTGGCTCTCCTGATTGCCCCCATCACGGCATTGGTCGCCGGACTGTTTCTGGACGATGTGGCAGAAGTCATTGAGCGCGAGGACTATCCGGATGACAGCCCCGGCACGGCCCTTCCGCTGATGCGCTCCATGGTCGTATCGCTCAAGTTTCTGTGTGTCGTCATTCTCGGCAATATTGCAGCGCTCTTGATGCTGCTGATACCCGGCGTCAACCTGATCGCCTTTTTCATGGTCAACGCCTATTTGCTCAGCCGCGAATTCTTTGAATTTGCCGCCATGCGCTTTCGCAGCGAGGCCGATGCCAAGGCGCTCAGGGCAAGACATGGCGTCACCGTCTTTCTGGCCGGCCTGCCGATTGCATGTTTCATGGCGGTTCCGCTGCTCAACCTGCTCACCCCGCTTTTCGCAGCAGCCATGATGATCCATCTCTACAAGGCGATTTGCCGGCGCGAATCTGCTCAGGCCTGAGGCGGCAGTTCAACCAGCGAGGCTGGCACATCGCAGGTCTTTTCCGGCGATTTGCAGATATCGGCAATGACGCATTTCGCACATTCGGGCTTGCGCGCCTTGCAGATATAGCGCCCATGCAGGATCAGCCAGTGATGCGCATGCTGCATATATTGCAGCGGGATGACACGCACGAGAATATCCTCGACCGCTTCCGGCGTCTTGCCCGGCGCAAGTCCGATGCGATTGCCGATGCGCAGAATATGGGTGTCGACCGCCATGGTCGGCTGACCGAAGGCCATATTGAGCACGACATTGGCCGTCTTGCGCCCAACACCCGGCAGTTTCATCAATTCCTCGCGGCTGTCCGGCACCTGTCCGCCATAGTCGCGGATCAGCACTTCTGACAGCAGAATGACATTCTTCGCCTTGTTGCGCCAAAGGCCGATGGTGCGGATATATTCGCCGACCTTTTCCTCGCCCAGCGCCAGCATTTTCTGCGGCGTGTCGGCCACCGCAAACAGGCCGCGTGTTGCCTTGTTGACGCCGGCATCCGTTGCCTGTGCCGACAGCACCACCGCCACCAGCAGTGTAAAGGCATTGACATGTTCAAGCTCGCCCTTCGGCTCCGGGCGCTGCACCGAAAAGCGGCGGAAAATCTCGGCAATCTCGTCGGCGGTATAAAGCGTGCCGGCAACCCGGCGCGCCTTGCGGCCGGGGGCAGGAGAAATGGATGATTTGATTTTGGCGTTTTGCATTTTGCCTCTATAGTCGCAGCGGGTTGCGCTGTACAATCCATGTGCCAATGAATATTGCGTGTGGCCATGTCTCATCCTGACGGAAAGACACAACCGGACAGAATGCCTCAGCCTGAGGGATCATCCCTGTCCGCGCCAGCATATCACCCGGACGGGGCCAATCCCGATCGCTATGATGCGCCCATTTTTCAGGCGCTGCTTGTGCCCTATCGTTCGTTGGGGCAGACGGGCTTTTTCATCCTGATGACGGCGCTGATCAGTTGCTGGCTTTTCATCGGCATCCTGTTCTGGTCGATCGGCGCCTGGCCGATCTTCGGCTTTTTCGGGCTGGACGTGCTGGCGATCTATCTCGCCTTTCGCTGGAATTATCGCGCCGCCCGCGTGCGGGAGGAGATTTCCGTCTCCCGGCGCGAACTGCAAATCAAACAGGTCGCTCCGTCCGGCAAGATCACCACGCACAGTTTTCATCCCTTCTGGACGCGCTTCAGAGTACATCGGCGCACCGGCATCGGCCGCGATGACAAGGTCAAGGGCATTGCCGCCATGCATGTCGTCTCGCGCGAAAAACAGGTGCTGATCGGCAGCTTTCTCAATCCGGATGACCGCGAAAGCTTTGCGGCCGCCTTCCGTGCCGCCCTTGCGGAAGCAAGACGTTAACCGTCTTCATTCTCGTCAACAGGAATCGATTGCGTGCTCTTGAAGTCCGGCGGATCAGAAGCCATATCTTATGCAGGAAAGTGACGCCGTAAGGGTGCTTTCCAATACGGTCGCTTCAACGAGGACTGAAATATGACACGCATGACTCCATTTTCGAGCCCATTGCTGCTCGGATTTGACACAATGGAAAAGACGCTGGAGCGCATCGCCAAATCCGGCGATGGCTATCCGCCGTACAATATTGAACGCCTGCGCGGTGAAACCGGATCTGAACGCCTGCGCATCACGCTCGCGGTTGCGGGTTTTTCAAGCGATGATCTTGAAGTGACTACGGAAGATAACCAGCTTGTCATCCGTGGACGTCAGAACGACGATACTGAACGGGATTATCTGCATCGCGGCATTGCGGCGCGGCAATTTCAGCGCATCTTCGTGCTTGCAGACGGTATGCGGGTTATTGGCTGCGAACTGAAAAACGGCTTGCTTTCGATTGACCTCGACAGACCGGAGCCGGAACGGCTCGTCAAGCGCATCAACATTACGGTTAAGGATTGACCGCGAAATCTGAAGCACCCTGATCGGCATGCTTGAAGCGGCTGCTCTGATTTCAGCTTTCCGGACAGATTGCAGATGGTGACAGCATCATCCGGCGATTGTCTGGCAGATGAAACTGGCATGGCGCGCATCACGGCGACTGATCCTCGTGTCTGATGTGCGCATGTCCCGCCGGGCTTGTTCATGCCCGGTTCAGTGAGCAAGGCTCACGCTCAAATACCAGCTCTTGGCGGCATGGTCGCTCAAGACATGCCGCATAAATGGAGGCCAAGACCATGAACAGACCGATCTTCACAGACACCGAATTCGCCAGACTTGGCGTTGGTGAAGTTGCCTATCTGCGCAAGATTCGCTCCGAAGATCTGGCGCGCAGCTTCCCATCCCTGCCGCCCATAGCCAAGGGTCTTGAACTTTGGGCCCTCTTTGGCGCAAGCGGCGAACCGATCGTGCTTTCCGACATGCGCGCCACCGCCCTTCTCAGCGCAAGCGAACACGATCTGCAGACCGTCACCCTGCAGTAAGTCCATCAGGGTGCAAAAGCGAGAGCAATTCAGATTTTCACGCAAATGCTGAATTGCTCCAGTCCATTGCTCCTTTCTCGCCGTTCCGGACGGAAAGCCACCTGCCGGAACGGCCCGAAAGCACAGAAAGGCCGTCGCCCGAAAGGAGCGACGGCCCTTGCATATCGGAAAGAACAAATCAGGCAGCGTTGCTTGTCGGCTGCGCCTTCAGGAATGAATAGAGTGCCTGAGCGTCCCGCGTGCCACGCAATTTGGCCACAGTATCGGCATCACGCAGCATGCGCGCAATACGCGACAGGGCCTTCAGATGATCTGCTCCGGCATTTTCCGGCGCCAGCAGCAGGAAAACCAGATCAACCGGCTGGTCATCCAGAGCCTCAAAATCGACCGGTGTTTCCAGACGCGCGAAGATACCGGCGATCTTGTCGATATTGGCCAGCTTGCCGTGCGGGATGGCCACACCATTGCCAACGCCGGTGGAACCGAGGCGTTCGCGCTGCAAAATCGTTTCAAATACTTCGCGTTCAGGGAGTCCGGTCAGTTCTGCTGCCTTTTCAGACAATACCTGCAAGAGCTGCTTCTTGGAGCTGGCTTTCAGCGCAGGGATGATTGCTCCCGGCTGAATCAGATCGCTGAGATCCATACTCTCCGTTCCTTCTTCAATCGAACCCTAATGGATCCGTTATGGAGAAGCGCTCGCAAACACCGCGCATTGGCGGAACATGCGAGCGCCTCCGGTTACTGTCAGGCGCGTGACGTTGCCTGGCGGGTGACCGTAGATGGATCGACCCAGCCGATGTTGCCGTCGGCCCGACGATAAACAATATTCACTTCATCATTGCCTGCGTTGCGGAACACAAGAACCGGCTGATCAATCAGATCCAGTTCCACGACCGCTGAAGCCACAGACATGGTGCGCAGTGCAACGGACGATTCTGCAACGATGGTCGGTGCATAATCCGCCGGAAGATCCTCATCCTCTTCCGGCAGCGGTGCCATAACACGATATGCAACGTCATCATAGACTGCATTTGACTGTTGTACACTGCGCGACTTCAATCTGCGATTGTAACGACGCAGGCGCTTTTCAAGCTTTTCAGCCGCAATGTCAAATGCCAGCTGCGGATCCTGGGCTTCGCCAGAGACCTGAAGAGTTGCGCCGCTATCAAGGTGTAAGGTGCAATCGGCACTATAACGCGAACCGGATTTGGTAACGGTGACCTGGCCGGAAAAACCGTGGTCGAAATATTTCTCGACCGCATTATTCACCCGATCAACGATCTTGCTCGTAAAAGCCTCGCCGACCTCCATATGCTTTCCAGATACACGCAGAGTCATGGTTACACCTCATTTGCGTTGCATTACACAAGCAGTCTAATCGCAAGCTGCGCGAAGCGCAAAGCCAACCATCATCAAAGTAGCGTTCATTCCAATTTTTTTACAGCTGTTAACAGATGGTTATCAAAAATCAGCCGTAGAAACAAATAATACCAGCGCAAACTGTCACACAAACCGGCAATTGCTCCATATTTCCTGACAATGCGTGTGGATTTCACAGAACGGCCAATCATTTTTTTGAATGAAACGCGTCAAGCTTCAAGATTATTCATGATAAAAACCCCGCTCGCGAAGAATTGAACAACTCAATCCGGCTGCAGCCAGCTTAACCGCATGAATATCCCGCAATAGACTGGAACCGTTCTTATTTTAGTAATTCCGGAAGGAAAACCGGCGCCCACTTTTCCTGAACTGCTCTAGCGCCGGCCTGCCGCCATGGCCTTCTTTTCACGGCGGCGCTGGACGGAAGAAGCTATATTCATGGCCTCGCGATATTTGGCCACGGTGCGGCGAGCAATATCAATGCCATCCTTCTTCAGCGCCTCCACGATCGCATCATCCGACAGCACGTCATCGGGTTTTTCCGCGTCGATCATCTGGCGAATGCGATGGCGCACGCTTTCCGAGGAATGCGCATCCCCCCCTTCAGACGAAGCGATGGAGGCGGTGAAGAAATAGCGCATTTCAAACACGCCGCGCGGCGTGGCGACAAACTTGTTGGCCGTCACGCGGCTGATGGTTGATTCGTGCATGCCAACCGCGTCGGCAACATTGCGCAGATTCATTGGCTTGAGATAGGTCACGCCATGGCGCAGAAAGCCATCCTGCTGGCGGACAATCTCCTGCGTGACCTTCAGGATCGTCCGCGCACGCTGGTCAAGGCTGCGCACCAGCCAGCTTGCTGTCTGCATGCAGTCCGACAGAAAGGTCTTTTCCTCGCCCTTCACGGAGGCGCTGACTTCCGCATAATACTGATTGTTCACGATCAGGCGCGGCATGGCCGCAGGCGTCAGCTCGATGGCCCAGCCGCCCTCATTGGTCGGCGTTATGACCGCATCCGGCACGATCGCCTCGGCCACTGCGACCTCGAACTGCGCGCCGGGCTTGGGATCAAGCGTGCGGATCTCCGCCAACATATCAAACAGATCTGCCTGATCCACATTGCAGATTTTCTTGAGCGCGGCAAAATCGCGCCTGGCCAGCAGATCGAGGTGATCGATCAGGGTCGCCATGGCCGGATCAAGACGATCCTTCTGCTGCAACTGGATTGCAAGGCACTCACGCAGATCGCGCGCAAAAATGCCTGGCGGATCAAAGCCCTGCACAAGGCGCAGGATCCGTTCGATTTCGCCCGTCTCCACCCCAAGCTGTTCGGCCATGGCGTAGATATCGCCGCGCATATAGCCACTTTCATCCAGTGCATCGGCAAGCGCCGTCGCGATAAAGCGATCAGCCGGGTCGGCAAAGCCAAGCGCGATCTGTTCGGCCACATGATCGCGCAGCGAAACACGCACGGCCGTGACCTGATCAATGTCATAACTGCCGGTCGAAATCGGTGCATCGAGATTAAGGCAATGCCATTCGCTGTCGCGTTCAGGCATCACCACATCGCTCTGGCCCGGATCATCGGGAAAGATGTTTTCCAATGAACTGTCAAAGGTGGAAGAAAGGCTTTCAGCATCGTCCGTGACTTCTGTCCTGAACCAGTCGCCTTCGGCATTGGCGGAAGGCTGGACATCATCCAGCGGTTCATCTGCTTCTTCCAGCGCATCCGTGCCGGAAAAATCATCATTGGCTGCCTCGATTCTGTCCAGCAGCGGATTGCGCTCGATCTCCAGGTTCAGAAACTGCTCCAACTCGACATGCGTCATTTGCAGCAGCTTGATGGACTGCATCAGCTGCGGCGTCATCACCAGTGACTGGGACTGACGGATATCTAGTTTCGGCGATAAAGCCATAAAATGCGTCACACCCCAATTTATTGCACATTTTGCAACTGCAATTGCCGAATCCGACAATTGCCATGCAAAAAGTGATGGATTTTTATCAATGCTGACCCAATACTATGAAACCGGGCCGCAGCCTGTATTGATGGTCCCCGTGTCCGGCGCTTCCTCCAGCCAGACAAAACCATAATACACGGCCCAGAGTAAATTGAAACTGGTATGATCCTTGCTTGTGAGTTTAGTTTGCCCATGCATGGATGGGAAGCGGAAAATCGTCGCGGATCATGACAGGGGACAGATTTTCCAGAATGCGCACCCCATCCCGGCCGCAACAACGGGCGGCCTGATGAAACGGCAAGGGACAGAAAAGACCGGAACTGCCCTTACAGCGTGAACTGATCCCCCAGATAGAGCCGGCGCACATCCGGATTGGCGACGATTTCGGCCGGGCGTCCATGGGTCAGAACCTGACCGGCATGGATGATATAGGCGCGGTCGATCAGGCCCAGTGTCTCACGCACATTATGGTCGGTGATCAGGACACCAATGCCGCGGCTGGTCAGATGGCGCACAAGCTGCTGGATATCGGCAACCGCAATCGGATCAACACCGGCGAAAGGTTCGTCCAGCAGCATGAAATTGGGGCGCGAAGCCAACGCACGGGCAATTTCCAGACGCCGCCGCTCGCCACCCGAAAGCGATATGGCCGGTGCCTTGCGCAGATGGGCAATGTGGAATTCTTCCAGCAGCGCATCCAGTTCGGCTGCCCGCTTGGCGCGATCCTTTTCGACCACCTCAAGCACGGCCTTGATATTGTTCTCGACCGACAGGCCGCGGAAAATCGAGGCCTCCTGCGGCAGATAGCCAATGCCCAGACGCGAACGGCGATACATCGGCATGGATGTGACATCAAAGCCGTCAATCTCGATCGAGCCGCTGTCGGCAGGCACAAGGCCGGTCACCATATAAAAGCATGTGGTCTTGCCGGCACCATTGGGCCCCAGAATGCCGACGGCCTCGCCAGCACGCACCCCGAAGGAAACGCCATTGACGACCTGACGGCCGCGATAGCTCTTGCACAGACCGCGTGCAACCAGCGTCCCCTTCAGCCGCTCTGCCTTGCCGGGCTGCTCTGGCAACACGTCATCATGCGCACCGGAAAAAGCGACCGGAGCATCTTCTGCCTCAGGCGTCTTGGTTTTCTTGTTCCAGAACAGTCCCACCTGCACCCCGATCAGTTCTTGCTGGGCGCAGCACCGTTCTGCTGCTTCTCGCCTGGTGACATGATGATCGATACACGGCCCTTCTTGGCTGCGCCCTTGCAGCTTTCAAGAAAAGCCTTGCCGGTATCCATATGAGCGGTCAGCTTGCAGCCGGTTGCGACATTGTCGCCGTCCGTCAGCACGACCTTCGAACCTTCGAGAACCAGAACCTGGCTCTTGCCGTCATAGGTGCCGCGATCGCCTGTTGCGACCTGCGTGCCGGATTTCAGATAGACCTTGCCGCTGACATCCAGACGGTCAATGCCCGACGCGCTGAGGCCGGCCGTTCCGCCCTGTGATGCACCTTCGCCCTGTTTCTGGGAGTCCTTGTTGTAATAGACGATCATCTTGCCGGATTTGAGCAGCGCATCGCCCTGTTCCACCGAGACATTGCCGCTGAAAATGGCTATGCCTTCCTTGTCGCGCATTTCCAGTTTGTCAGCATCGATCTTGACCGGATCCTTGCCGCTGGAAAGCTTCAGACTGCCGAACGGAACCTGTTCACCGCTGGATGCTTCCTGTGCCGAGACGGCAACCGGCGTTGCGGCAACAGCCAGCGCCACAACCATCAATCCAATCTGCCCCATCCGCCCAATCTGCATTGCGCGGGCCTTCCTGCCCATGTCCATCTTGCCCGTCTCGCGTTTCATATTCCGTTCAGTCCTTAAAGCGCCTTCGCTTCCGAACATGACACTCATGCCATATCAGCCGCTCGAATCCCTTGATACAAGGGGTATAATGTGGTCCGGAATTCTGTTCAATGTTTCAGAATCCTGTTCCAGACATCGGCCTTGCCCTGCAACAGGCAATGGTCAACCAGACAATCGCCGTCATCAGGACTTGCTGTCCGAGGCACCAGTATTGCCGTCGATCGTCATGCGGACATCTTTCTCGAAGATCAGAACGGCTCCCTTGTCCTTCACCTGCATCTGACCAGCCTGGATTTCCGTGGTGCCGGTCTGGATCCGGACAGGCTTGTTGGTAGTGATCTGACCACTCTTCAGATTGATATCCGCCGAGCGCAAGACTGCCTTCAGCCCATTGTCTGTCGTAACAACAAAATCCTTATCAAGTTGCAAACGTCCATTGGCATTATCATAAATGCCAGACTTTGCCTTGACCATTGCTCGGCCATTGTCGCCAATCGGAAGCTCGGCGGAAATGCCTTCCAGCACGATCGTGCCGTTCTTCTTCTGATCCTGCGTGGCCTTGACGGCCGTCATCGAATAGGGACGATTGTCCTTGGTATAGCCATTGAGATGCGGACTGGTCATCACCAGCTTGCCATTCTCCCCGCCGGTATTGATCTCAAGCTTGACCGGTGCCGGCGGCGTGGCCAGAAAGGTGAACCATGAAAATATGGCAGCCACCGTCACAGCCAGGACAGGCAGGGCCAGCTTCAGAACACGCACCCGGATGGAATGGCGTTGCGCGGCACGGAAAACCGAAACCGCCTTTTCAGAAGCGCCAAATTGCGCGCGAGCGGACTGGCCATCGTTGCCCCCATTGGCATGCGCAGCAACAGCAATATCGCCTTTCGGCGATGGCGCACGCATGTCAATCATTGTCGTATCGGCAGTCATAGGCTCGTCCGGTTCTCTCGTCTTGTATCAAAATGAATGATCGCCCTGTTACATAAATCTGATAGGTACCACAAATCACAGGAAATATGGTTTATTTGGGATCCGGATCATAGCAAAACAAGAGTATCGGCCCTGCGCACAGGCGCGCACCAAATCGTCAATTGCTCATATCCCCCAGATCGCAACCAGATGCCCTGATTATCCTGTCTCCCTTAATCGCCCATCCTATTTATTGCGCAGCCTGATTGAAAGCACAAATCAACATACGTTTCATGTCGCATGGAGTAACAGTATGAAGAAGCTGTCCGTTACACCATATTTCTCAGTTGCGGACGGAAAACCGGTTCCCGTTTTTCCTGGAACTGCTTGTATGTTCCGACAGATTTCAGGGCAAGACTATGCAGAAGCAGTCTGCCCTCATATACTTTCCCGCATTGCATGAAGATATGACAGGTATTTCACGATGGCTTACGATGCCGATGCACTGATCGAGCGACGAAAATTGCGCCGCAAGCTGACCACCTGGCGCATTGCGTTTCTTCTTCTCGTTGCCGCCATGATTCTTGGCCTTGTCGGCTATTCCTTGCGCAATGCATCGTTCAGCCAGCCGCATATTGCCAAGGTGCGCATCGAAGGCACGATCTTTGAAAATGCGGAACTGATCAAGCGCCTCGACCGCATTGCCAAAAATGATGCGGTAAAGGGGGTTATCATCATTCTTGATTCTCCGGGCGGCACCACAGTCGGCGGCGAGACGATCTATGAAGCCGTACGCAGAATCGCGGAAAAGAAGCCGGTTGTCACCACGGTCGGCACGCTAGCCGCCTCGGCCGGCTACATGATTGCCAGCGCCTCCGACCATATCATTGCACACCAGACGTCCATTGTCGGCTCGATTGGCGTGCTGTTTCAGTATCCGGACATTTCCCGCCTGCTCGAAAAGGTGGGCGTGAGCATTGAAACCATCAAGTCCTCACCCCTGAAAGCAGAGCCGAACTATTTCAGCCCGGCCAGCGAGGAAGCCAGGGCCATGATCCGTAACATGATCATGGATTCCTATGACTGGTTTGTCGCACTGGTCGAAAAGCGGCGCAACTTCACCCATGAACAGGCGCTGTCGCTGTCCAATGGCGCCATTTTCACCGGGCGCCAGGCGCTGGAGAAGAAGCTGATCGACGGTCTTGGCGGTGAAGAGGAAGCTGTGGCCTGGCTTGCAACCAAAGGCGTTGACAGATCCCTGCCGCGCCTGGAGTGGAAACCACAGAATCAATCGACCGGCTTTTCACTGCGCGACCTGATCATCCATGCCGCAGCACAGCTCTTCGGCCTGCCGCAGGAAACCAATATGCTGATCAAGGATATCGCGAAAGAGCGCATCTTCCTTGACGGACTTCTTTCGGTTTGGCACGTTGATACCATGTCGGGTGCTGAACCGGCGGAACAATGACACGCCGGAAGCAAAAGCTGCCGAGCCAACCAAAAGCAAGGGGTTAAAGCCGTGATCAAATCGGAACTCGTTCAGATCATCGCCAGCCGCAATCCGCATCTTTTCCAGCGCGATGTTGAAAACATCGTCGGCGCGGTGTTTGAAGAGATCACCAATGCACTGGCCGAGGGCAACCGCGTGGAACTGCGCGGCTTTGGCGCTTTCTCCGTCAAGAACCGCCCGGCCCGCAGCGGTCGCAACCCGCGCACCGGCGAAACGGTCCATGTGGAAGAAAAGTGGGTGCCGTTCTTCAAGACCGGCAAGGAACTGCGCGACCGGCTGAACGGCACCGCCTGAGCCTGATCTTCCGGCCACCATCCGGCCGGGGGCCGTGGCCTGTTCATGACAGGATATTTCGGCGGACATCCCCGGCGAAATATCCTGGAGCATTTCGCTTCCAAACGCAATTTCTGCTGAATGGATGATGCGCTCTGCTCCGGATTTGTTTACGCTTGTCTTGTCGCCTCACTCGCGGGCGGCATGTTGCAAAGGGTGATTATGCTGGCAAAACGCATTCTGATGATTGTCATTTTCGTGCCATTGGCGGTGATCCTGATTGCGCTTGCCGTTGCCAATCGCACGTCGACTGTTCTGACCATCGATCCGTTCAATCCCGGCAATCCCGCCCTGTCCTATACTGCGCCACTGTTTCTCTGGCTTATCGGCGCGCTGATTGTCGGCGTCCTGATCGGATCGGCGGCAACCTGGTTTGCGCAGGGCAAGCACCGCCGCACGGCAAGACGGCACAAGCTGGAAGCGCAGCAATTGCTGGTGCGCGCCGAACAGGCAGAAAAACGCAATCTTCCAGTCAATGGCTGACAGCATGGCCATATTCGGCGTTCTTGGCCCTTCCGTTCAGTTTCTGTTTGGCCTATAGCAGTTCCAGAAAAGACCGATTTTCGTCTGGAACTGCGAAAAAACAATGTGTTAGAGCATCCCTGCCAAAGCGGAAACGGTTTTGGAAAGACCACAAGGCTGAAGCATTTCGCTGCGAGATGCGTCGGTGCAGTGCAGCTCCCCGGCTGCGGGGACGCTTGAACGATTTGCTAGAACGCGCATCCTGATGATCAGACCGATGCTCGGGAGCATCGCAAAGCCAGAGCATGAAGCGGAGTTTCGGGTGAAAGCGCCAAAAGGTAAAGGCAGAAAAGCTTCCAGTGACAAACGCGCAGGCGAGCGTCATGACAGCGCGCGCCCCGACAGCCGGCCCACCGGCTTCAGGAAGCCTCGGCCGCAATTTGCCAAACCTGCCGCGAAAAGCCCGGAAGAAAAGACCCAGACCTCCATCCGCGCAATCAAACCCTATTCCGGCCCGCGTCCGGCTGAACGCCTGCCGCTCATTCTGGAAACCGAGCCAACGGCTGACTATGCCCTGCTTGACAGCGGCAACGGGCTGAAGCTCGAACAATATGGCCCCTATCGCATCATCCGCCCGGAAGGCCAAGCGATCTGGCTGCCGACCCTGCCGAAGAAGGAATGGGATGCGGCAGATGCGATTTTCACCGGCAACACGGATGAAGAGGGCATGGGACGCTGGGCCTTTCCGAAAGTGCCGCTTGGCGAAACATGGCCGATGCAGCATGACGGCATTTCGTTTTATGGCCGTTTCACCTCGTTCCGCCATGTCGGCGTTTTTCCGGAACAGGCCGCACACTGGTCTTTCATGGACGCGCTTGTGCGTGAGGCTACAAGACAGGGCCGCACGGTAAAAGTGCTGAACCTTTTCGGCTATACCGGCCTTGCTTCGCTGGTGGCCGCGCGCGCAGGCGCGGAAGTCACCCATGTGGACGCCTCCAGGAAGGCCATCCTCTGGGCGCGCGAAAACCAGGAAATGGCGGGGCTTTCCGACAAGCCGATCCGCTGGATCTGCGAAGATGCGATGAAATTCGTTCTGCGCGAGGAACGCCGCGGCAGTTTCTATGACATCATTCTGCTGGACCCACCGGCCTATGGCCGCGGGCCTTCGGGCGAGGTGTGGCAATTGTTCGAGCATCTGCCGGCCATGGTCGATACCTGCCGTTCGATCCTGACCCGAAAGCCGCTTGCCGTCATTCTGACCGCCTATTCCATCCGCGCCTCCTTCTTCGCCATTCATGAACTGATGCGCGACCGTTTCACCGGCCTTGGCGGCACGGTCGAATCGGGCGAGCTGATCCTGCGTGAGCAGGCAGGCGGGCGCGCGCTTTCCACTTCCATGTTCAGCCGCTGGGTAGCAAAATGAGCCGTAACGACGATTTCTCCAGAACGGGCGGTTCCCGCGTTGGCCAGGTCAAGGAGGTCACGAGCCTCACCAACCCGATCGTGAAGGATCTGCGCGCGCTTGCGCTGAAAAAATACCGCGATCAGCAGGGCGTGTTTCTGGCCGAAGGGCTGAAACTGGTGATCGATGCAATGGAACAGGACTGGCGTATCAAGACGCTGGTTTTCGCCAAGGCCGGCAAGGGCAACAAGCTGATCGAACAGGTCGCAGCCCGCACATTTGCCAAAGGCGGGCTGGTGCTGGAAGTCAGCGAAAAGGTCATTTCCGCCATAACCCGCCGCGACAATCCGCAGATGGTGGTTGGCGTCTTTGAACAGCAATATAATCCGCTCGCCAGCCTCAGGCCGCAGGGTAATGATGTCCATGTCGCGCTCGATCGTGTACGCGACCCCGGCAATCTCGGCACCATCATCCGCACGGCCGATGCGGTGGGCGCGAAAGGCATTATTCTCATCGGCGACACCACCGATCCCTATTCACTGGAAACAGTGCGCGCCACGATGGGCTCGATCTTTTCCATACCGCTCTACAAGGTGACGGAAGCCGAATTCCTCAACTGGCGCAAAGGTTTTTCCGGCCTGCTGGTCGGCACGCATCTCAAGGGTGCCGTCGATTACCGCACCATTTCCTATTCCAACCAGCCGGTCGTGCTGATGATGGGCAATGAGCAGCAGGGGCTGCCCGACAGTCTGGCAGCTGCGTGTGACAGGCTGGCGCGCATTCCGCAGGCAGGCCGCGCCGATTCGCTCAACCTTGCGATTGCAACCGGCGTCATGCTCTATGAAATCCGCCGTGACGCGCTCATCCTTGATGAAAGGCCTGGCCTATGAAGCGACATGCGGTCTGGTCGTCCCTGCTTGTGGTCATCATTGCAGTTCTCGGCGACCAGATTGTCAAATATCTGGTCGAGACGCGCATGGATTATGCCGGACAGATCGATCTTCTGCCCTTTCTTGCCCTCTACCGCACCCATAATGAAGGCATCGCCTTCTCGATGCTGGCGGATCTGCATGACTGGGGATTGGTGGCGATCACACTCGCCGTCATCGCCTTCGTGCTTTACCTGTGGTGGACCAATGCGCCGGAGCGTATCTTTGCCCGCTATGGCTTTGCACTCGTTGTCGGCGGGGCGATCGGCAATCTGATCGACCGCGTCGTGCATGGCTATGTTGTTGATTATGTGCTGTTCCACCTGCCGACATGGTCCTTTGCCGTGTTCAATCTGGCGGATGCCTGTATCACTGTCGGAGCCGGACTGATCATTCTGCAGGAACTGATCGACTGGCGGCGGGAAAGAAAGGTCTAGGTTCAGACTTCCACGCACATTCCGAATTATCCTGGCATGTTGTTTCCTGTTTTCCCGCAGGGGCAGACGGGAAACCGATTTCCTCTTTCCCTGAAACCGCCTGTTTCTCCAGTTCCGGAACAAACATGCCAACCAGACGCCGGAACAATTCCATATGAACGGGAAATGTTCTGGATGATGTCTGGCAAGAAAAATCGTAACATCAGTCAATATCTATGTAATAACAACCTTCTAGGGAAGGCTCATCCATTTCAGTTAAAAATAAAATGATGTTGCCGGTCGGGCTGTTTCCCTTGAACCGCACCTGGCTTTCGCCTATTTTCATTTCATGATTGTTGGATTTTGAAAGGGACGAGGTCACACCAGCAGAATTGACATATTGGTGACATGCTTCTGTCATCCGGGCGTAGCACTGCGGCCTTATTGCATTTGTATGATCGCTTTTGCGGATCATCGCCGCAGCAGGTTACCGCGGAAATTTTACAATAAAACGAACAGTTTATTGTGTAGACAACAGGAGCGAATCATCATGACACTACTGTCTGGAACGAGTCAGGGAATCATTGATGGTACGATCATGTCCGGTCTAGAAGCACAAAAGCCCATTCTGCCCGCAAACGATGAGGCGGTGGTGCTTGGCCGTATCGGCGCGCTCGAAGTCCGGCTCGCCACGTCGCAGGACGAAGTTGAAGCTGCACAGGAACTGCGTTACCGCGTCTTTTACGATGAGATGGGTGCTCATGCACACTCCATGGCGGCGGCGGAACGGCGTGATGCTGACCGTTTTGATGCGGTGTGCGACCATCTGCTTGTCTATGACACCGCCCTCACCTGCCCGCAGCATCGCCAGATTGTCGGCACCTATCGCCTGATGCGCAGCGATCAGGCGGCAAAACATGGCGGTTTCTATTCCGCCGATGAATATGACGTGCACCAGCTTGCCCTGTCGCGCCCCAATCTCAGGCTCCTGGAACTTGGCCGCTCCTGCGTGCAGGCGGAATATCGTTCCAAGCGCACGGTGGAGCTGTTATGGCAGGGGGCATGGGCCTATTGCCGCCGCCATGCCATTGACGTGATGTTCGGCTGCGCCTCGTTCCACGGCACGATTCCGGCAGCCCATGCGCTTGGCCTGTCCTTCCTCTACAATAATTGCCGTGCAACACCGGACTGGGATGTACGCGCCCTGCCGCATCGCTATCAAACGATGGACCTGATGCCCAGGGAAGCGATCAACAACAAGGCTGCGCTGTTTTCCATGCCGCCGATGATCAAGGGCTATTTGCGCCTTGGCGCGATGATTGGCGATGGTGCGGTGGTTGATGAAGCCTTCGGCACCACCGATGTGTTCATCATCCTGCCGATCGAACGCATTTCCAGCCGTTACATCAGCTATTACGGCGCAGATGCCAACCGTTTCGTCTGAAGCAGATTTACTGGCCGCCATGGCAGTTCCAGCAAAAGCGGAAACCGGCGTTCCGTCCGCAGCCGTTATTCCTTCGCCGCCAGTTCCTTCAGCCTGTATATGAGATCAAGCGCTTCGCGCGGGGTCAGATCATCCGGGCTGACTGCGGCAAGCGTCTTTACCACCTCGCTCTCCTTCACCGCCTTTTGCGGCCTTGCCTGTTCCTGCTTCAGCACGACGGAAAACAGCGGCAGATCATCAATCAGCTTGTCGGCCTTGCCGGATGTCTCGCCAGCTTCCAGCTGTTGCAGCACGTCGCGGGCGCGTTTGACCACCGCTTCCGGCAGGCCCGCCAGACGCGCCACCTGCACGCCATAGGAGCGGTCGGCTGCTCCCTTGGCGACTTCATGCAGGAAGACCACGTCATTGTCCCATTCCTTCACCCGCATGGTGACATTGGAAAGCCGCTCAAGCTTTTCCGATAGCGCCGTCATCTCGTGGAAATGGGTGGCAAAGAGCGCACGGCAGCGATTCTTCTCATGCAGATATTCAACCGCCGCCCAGGCGATCGAAAGCCCGTCAAAGGTTGCCGTGCCGCGCCCGATTTCATCGAGAATGACCAGCGAGCGCTCGCCTGCCTGATTGAGAATGGCAGCCGTTTCAACCATTTCGACCATGAAGGTCGAACGGCCACGCGCCAGATCATCTGATGCACCAACACGGCTGAACAACCGGTCGACAATGCCGATATGGGCGGAGGTCGCAGGCACGAAGGAGCCCATCTGGGCCAGGATGGCAATCAGCGCATTCTGGCGAAGAAAGGTCGATTTACCGCCCATGTTCGGCCCGGTCAAAAGCCAGATAGCGCCATGATGGCCGTCCCTTTCCGGCGACAGGTCGCAATCATTGGCAACAAACGGATTGGCCGCCTGCCGGCGCAAGGCCTGTTCGACCACCGGATGGCGTCCGCCGACAATATTGAAGGCAAGGCTTTCATCGACCACTGGCCGGCAATAGCCCAGTTCATCGGCAAGCACGGCCAGAGCGGCCGAGACATCAAGCACACTCAACGCGCCTGCCGCCTTGCGGATGCGATCGGCATGGGCGACGGCTTCCGCCGTCAGTTCCTCGAAAATCGCCAGTTCAATCGACAGGGCGCGATCGGCCGCATTGGCGATCTTGCTTTCCAGTTCTGCCAGCTCTGTCGTGGTAAAGCGCATGGCGTTTGACATGGTCTGGCGATGGATGAAGCGCGCCTTGGCGGCATCCGTCTCGGTCATGGCAGCCGCATGATTGGCGGTCACTTCAATGAAATAGCCAAGCACATTGTTATGCTTGATCTTGAGCGACTTGATGCCGGTCTCTTCGATATAGTCGTTTTGCAGCCCGGCAATGATGCGGCGCGACTGGTCGCGCAAGGCGCGCATTTCATCCAGTTCCGCATTATAGGCTTCGCGGACAAAACCGCCGTCGCGCTTGATCAGCGGCATTTCATCGGCCAACGCCCGGTCAAGATGGCAGGCAAAATCAAGCGGCAACGCGGCAATTGCCTCGCGCGCCTCGGCCAGTTCATCCGGCAAAAGCGCATTTTCAAACAATTCGGCAATGACTCGGGCGGCTTCAAATCCGCGGGCCAGAGCCCCCAGATCACGCGGGCCGCCGCGCCCGACCGCAAGACGCGACAGGGCGCGCGGCATATCCGGCACGCTTTTGAGTTCAAGCCGAACGGCATCGCGCAAGGTAGGTTCGGACAGGAACCATGACACGGAATCAAGCCGCTTGCCGATTTCCGCGGGAATGGTCAAAGGGGCGGTCAGCCGCTCGGCAAGCAAACGCGCACCGCCGCCGGTCACCGTACGATCGATGGCTTTCAGCAGGCTGCCATCGCGATTGCCCGACATGGTACGGGTGAGCTCCAGGCTGGCGCGGGTGGCGGGGTCGATGAAAAGCGTGCCGCCCTCTTCCTCGCGTTCCGGCCGCATCAAGGGCGGGCGCTCGGAAATCTGCGTCTTTTCAATATAGGCAATGGCACCGGCAATCGCCGACAGTTCAGCGCGCGAAAACCGGCCAAAACCGTCCAGCGTCGCCACATTGAAATAGCGCTGGATGCGCGCCTCTGCCGCCGCACTGTCAAACAGGGTCGCAGGCTGCGGCGTCACCGCCTTGCCGATCAGGTCAAATATCGGCTTCAGTTCCGCATCATGATAGGCGCTGTCGGCCACGACCAGCTCACGCGGATCAATGCGCATGATATCAGCATAAAGCCGCTCAACCATGGTTTCACTGACGCGGAACGTGCCGGTGGAAATGTCGATCCAGGCCAGCGCCAGACGATTGTCACCACGTGTGCGACCAAGCGACATCAGGAAATTGGCTTCCGATGGATCAAGCAGCTTTTCTTCCGTCAGCGTTCCGGGGGTTACAAGCCGGATGACATCGCGGCGCACCACCGATTTCGAGCCGCGCTTCTTGGCTTCTGCCGGGTCCTCCACCTGCTCACAGACGGCAACGCGATAGCCCTTGGCAATCAGCTTTTGCAGATAATCATCGGCAGTGTGAATCGGCACGCCGCACATCGGAATATCTTCGCCCAGATGCTTGCCGCGCTTGGTCAGCGTAATGCCCAGTGCCTGCGAGGCCTCGATCGCATCATCGAAGAAGAGTTCGTAAAAATCGCCCATGCGATAGAACAGAAGCGAGTCGGGATTGGCCGCCTTGATCTCGATATATTGTTCCATCATCGGTGTGAGACGGACGGAGGCTGCGTCCTTGCCACCTGCCCCACCTTCCAGCTCCAGAGCTTTCAGATCATCACCTTCCGGCGCCTGACCTTCCGGACGAGCATCGCTGGCTTTCATTTCCATCTCAAAACCTTCATTTATTGCCTGTAGGTCACAAAATACGTTACAAAATTTCGTAATGTGCGGCTATATGCGACCCGTTATTACGGGATGGACAGTTTACAGCGCCGCTGTCTGGCGCTATCGCTTTCCGTCCCACAGAATTTGATCCGGAGGGAACATGCCAGCCTCGACGCCGAAGGGCAATATTGCAGAACGCGCACCCACAGCCAGTGAGAAGGAAGCGCTCGATTTTCATATGCAGGGTCGTCCCGGCAAGCTGGAAATTACCCCAACCAAGCCCATGACCACCCAGCGTGATCTGTCGCTTGCCTATTCTCCGGGTGTTGCCGTTCCGGTCAAGGCCATCGCCGAAAATCCGGCCTCGGCCTATGACTATACCGCCAAGGGCAATCTCGTTGCCGTCATTTCCAATGGTACGGCCATTCTTGGCCTCGGTAATCTCGGTGCGCTTGCCTCAAAGCCGGTCATGGAAGGCAAGGCCGTGCTGTTCAAGCGTTTTGCCGATGTTGATTCGATCGATCTTGAAATAGACACGACCGATATCGATGCCTTCATCAATGCGGTACGCTATCTGGGGCCATCCTTTGGCGGCATCAATCTGGAAGACATCAAGGCGCCGGACTGCTTCATCATTGAACAACGCCTGCGCGAATTGATGGATATTCCGGTTTTCCATGATGACCAGCATGGCACGGCAATCATTGCTGCCGCCGGCCTCCTCAATGCGCTGCATCTGACCGGGCGCGACATGAAGACGACCAGGCTCGTCTGCAATGGCGCAGGCTCTGCCGGCATTGCCTGTATCGAGCTGATCAAGGCCATGGGCTTCAACCCGGACAATGTCACGCTGTGCGATACCAAGGGCGTTGTCTATCAAGGTCGCGAAGAGGGCATGAACCAGTGGAAATCGGCGCATGCGGTCAAGACCGATGCCCGCACGCTGGCTGATGCCATGAAGGGGGCGGACGTCTTCTTCGGCCTGTCGGCCAAGGGTGCCTTGACCGAGGACATGGTGCGCTCCATGGCGCCCAATCCGATCATTTTCGCCATGGCCAATCCGGACCCGGAAATCACACCGGAAGAGGTGGCAGCCATCCGCGACGACGCCATCGTGGCCACGGGCCGTTCGGACTATCCGAATCAGGTCAACAATGTGCTGGGCTTTCCCTATATTTTCCGCGGCGCGCTTGATGTGCGCGCAACCACCATCAATGACGCAATGAAGATTGCAGCCGTCAATGCGCTGGCGGAACTGGCGCGTGAAGACGTGCCGGATGATGTGGTTGCCGCCTATCAGGGCAGCCGTCCGCGCTTTGGCCCGCAATATATCATCCCGGTTCCGTTCGATCCGCGCCTGCTTGCTTCCGTTTCCGCTGCCGTCGCCAAGGCTGCAATGGATAGCGGCGTTGCTGGCAAACCGATTGATGATATTGAAGCCTATAAGCGTGAATTGTCGGCACGTCGTGATCCGATTGCCAGCACCTTGCGCGGCATCTTTGAGCGCGTACGCCGTCAACCGAAGCGCATCGTCTTTGCCGAAGGCGAGGAAGAACAGGTCATGCGTGCCGCCGTTTCCTATGTCAATCAGGGGCTGGGCACGGCGATCCTGATCGGCCGCGAGGAACGCGTGGCAGAGACTGCGGAAGCCGCAGGCCTTGATCTCAACCGTCCGGGCATCGAGGTCATCAATGCGCGGCTTTCCAGCCGCAATACGGTCTATGCCGAATATCTTTATGCAAAATTGCAGCGCAAGGGCTATCTGGCGCGCGACTGCTACCGCCTGATCAACAATGACCGCAACCATTTTGCCGCCTGCATGGTGGCGCTGGGCGAAGCCGATGGCATGGTGACGGGCGTGACCCGCAACTATGCAACAGGTCTTGGCGATGTCATGCGGGTGATCGATTCCAAGCCCGGCCACCGGGTGGTCGGCGTTTCGATTGCCGTCTGCCTCGGCCGCACCGTGTTCATCGCCGATACGGCCGTGCATGAAAAGCCAACGGCGGAAGAGCTTGCCGATATTGCGGTTGAAGCCGCCGGCATGGCGCGGCGCATGGGCTATCTGCCGCGCGTTGCCTTCACCGCCTTCTCGAATTTCGGCCATATGGGCGGTGAAAGCGGCGCGCGCGTGCAGGAGGCCGTGCGCATCCTGTCGGAACGCCGCGTCGATTTTGAATTCGATGGCGAAATGAGCGCCGACGTGGCGCTGAACCCGAAGCTGATGGAACAATATCCATTCGTCCGCCTTTCGGGGGCGGCAAATGTGATTGTCACGCCGGACAATCATTCCGCCTCCATTGCCGCCGACATGCTGAAGGAACTGGGCGGTGCGACCATTATCGGCCCGCTTCTGGTTGGCCTCGACAAGCCGGCACAGATCGTCAGCATGAGCGCGAAAGACACCGATATCGTCAACATGGCGGCCATTGCCGCAGCCAGCGCCGCCCATTAAGGCAATTGTCTGAATTGCACAGGACATTGTTCGAGCATGCCGCCCAGGACCGGTTCCCGTTCTTGGGCGGCATGCTCGAACATAGTGTTGCCGGTCGTTTCTGACGGAAAACGGCTTCCAGCTTTCCGGGCAATGTTCCAGATGCAAACATCATGAAAATATAACAAAACGGGAGAAAACCATAGCATCCTCTTTATTGTGATTTATATTTTGAAATATTTTTCATAATATATTTTACGTTAATCGCTTAATTAATAACTTTAACACTTACTTTCATAAAGAGAAGTTATGCAGTATATTCTTCTGTCCCTGTCTATCGGCTTTCTTATGAACAAGGTCTACGACGTTATTGCAAATCTTGTCTCATAATAGCTGATCACAACATTCAGTTGCAGATCTGGCATGGCCCGGCTTCATCAATGCCGGGCTTTGTCACATGATGCGATTGGGCCGTGATTGAGTGTTTTGCGTGTTCATGACGCTGAAAAATGGTTATAGGGTGAGGTGAACCCCATAACCGGACTTGAATCTGCATGAGCACACATGATCTGAGACTGGATGAAATCATCAATGCAGAGGCTTTCCAGCGAAAACTGCATGAACTGGCAGATTCAACCAGTGAAGATTATACGAGTCCTGCCACCCGCAAGGTTATTCTTCAGGCCCTCAAGGATGCGCTGATCCGCGGGCGTGCCAATGCCGAAACCATGCTGATCAAGGATGGCGGCGGCACCTTGTGCGCCACCCGCCTGTCCTATCTGATGGACACGCTCATCAGCGCGCTGTTTGAGCTTGTTACCACCAAGATCTTCCCGATGCGCAATCCGTCCAAGGCGGAGAACATGGCCATCGTTGCCGTTGGCGGCTATGGACGCGGCGGACTGGCACCGGGCTCCGACATCGACCTTCTGTTTTTGCTGCCCTACAAGCAGACGCCATGGGGCGAGCAGGTCGTGGAATATATGCTCTACATGCTCTGGGATATGGGGCTGAAGGTGGGTCACGCCACGCGCAATGTCGATGAATGTATCCGCCTTGCGCGCGAGGACATGACGATCCGCACCGCCCTTCTCGATGCGCGCTTTCTGACCGGAAACCCTGAGCTGTTCGACACGCTGACCAAACGTTTCGATGTGGAAGTGGTGGAAGGCACGGGGCCCGAATTCATCCATGCCAAGCTTGCCGAACGCGACCTGCGCCACCGCAAGGCGGGCGAGACGCGCTATCTGGTCGAGCCCAATGTCAAGGAAGGCAAGGGCGGCCAGCGCGACCTGCATACATTGTTCTGGATCACCAAGTATTTCTACCGCGTCAAGACCAAGGAGGAACTGGTCAAGCTCGGTGTCCTGTCGCGCAGCGAGCTGAAACTGTTCAACAAGGCGGAAGATTTTCTCTGGGCCGTGCGCTGCCACATGCATTTTGTCACGCTCAAGGCCGAGGAACGCCTGTCATTCGACATCCAGCCGGACATTGCAAGCCGCCTTGGCTATCGTCCGCATCCGGGCCAGAATCATGTCGAACGCTTCATGAAGCACTATTTCCTCGTCGCCAAGGATGTCGGCGATCTCACCCGCATCATCTGTGCGGCGCTGGAGGAACGGCAGGCCAAGCATGTGCCCGGCCTCAACCGCGTTTTCAGCACATTTTCCCGCCGCAAGCGCAAGCTTTCGGCCAATGGCGACTTTATCGCGGAAAATCACCGCATCAACATTGCGCGGCCGGACGTATTCAAGGATGATCCGGTCAATATCATCCGCATCTTCCATCTCGCCGACAAGCACGGGCTGGAATTCCACCCCGAAGCCATGCAGCAGCTGACGCGCTCGCTGCGCCTCATCGATTCGAATTTGCGCGAAGATCCGGAAGCCAACAAGCTGTTTGTGGAGATACTCACCTCGCCACGCAATCCTGAACTCAACCTGCGTCGCATGAATGAATCGGGTGTCCTTGGCCGTTTCATCCCGGATTTCGGCAAGATCGTCGCGATGATGCAGTTCAACATGTATCACCACTATACGGTGGATGAGCATCTGCTGCGCTGCATCGCCATCCTGTCCGAGATCAAGCATGGCAAGCATGAACAGGAGCATCCGCTTTCCAACCATCTGATCAAGACGCTGAAGCGCGACCGCACCCTGCTTTATGTCGCAACGCTTTTGCATGACATTGCCAAGGGACGGCCGGAAGATCACTCGATTGCCGGCGAGCGCATTGCGCGCAAACTCTGCCCGCGCTTTGGCCTGTCGCCGGCCGAAACCGATACGGTTGCCTGGCTGGTGCGCGAACATCTGACCATGAGCATGGTGGCGCAATCGCGCGACCTCAATGACCGCAAGACGATCATTGATTTTGCTGACAGGGTGCAGACGCTGGAGCGCCTGAAGCTGCTGCTGATCCTCACGGTCTGCGATATCAAGGGCGTCGGTCCTGGCGTGTGGAATGGCTGGAAGGGACAATTGCTGCGCACGCTGTTCTATGAAACCGAGCTGGTTCTGACCGGCGGCTTCTCAGAACTGCCGCGGGCAGACCGCGAACGGCAGGCCCGTGAGGCACTGGCCGAGCGGCTGTCCGACTGGCCGCAGGCCGAGCGCGAGGCCTATATTGCGCTGCATTACATGAACTATTTCCTGACAGTCAGCCTCGAGGATCAGGTCCGCCACGCCGAATTCATCCGCGCAGCCGACCGCGAGGGCCGCCAGCTTGCCACCATGGCCAAGCCGCATACATTCGAGGCCGTTACCGAAATCACCATTCTGGCCCCCGACCATCCACGCCTGTTGTCGATCATCGCCGGCGCCTGTGCGGCGGCGGGCGGCAATATTGTTGACGCACAGATTTTCACCACCAGTGATGGCCGCGCGCTCGACACCATCATGATCAACCGCGAATTTGACACGGATGAGGATGAGCGCCGCCGCGCCGAACGTGTCGGCAAGGTGATTGAAGATGTGCTGTCCGGCAAGTCGCATCTGCCGGATGTACTGGCCAAGCGTGCCAAGCCGAAAAAGGGCACCAAGGCCTTCACCATCGAACCACAGGTCGAAATCGACAATAATCTGTCAGACAAGTTCACCGTAATTCAGGTGGAAGGGCTTGACCGTCTTGGCCTGTTGTCGGAACTGACCGGCATGATCTCCGATCTGTCACTCGACATCGCCTCTGCCCATATCACCACCTTTGGCGAAAAGGTCATCGACACATTCTATGTCACGGATCTGGTTGGCCACAAGATTTCCAGCCCGACGCGACAGGCCACAATCAAGCGCAAATTGACTGCAATGATGCGTGGAAAAACGGATGGCAAGACAGGCGCACGTTCGCCGCAAGCCGCAGCATAGGCCACCAAGCACATGAGTCTGGTCAGGAAATTCGCTACCGTCGCATCCGGCACGCTGATGAGCCGCATCTTTGGCTTCACGCGTGAAATGTTCATGGCAGCCGCACTCGGCACCGGCCCGGTTGCCGACGCCTTCAATGCCGCTTTCCGCTTTCCCAATACCTTCCGCAGGCTTTTTGCCGAAGGAGCGTTCAATTCCGCCTTCGTGCCGCTTTTTGCCAAGGAAATCGAAAACAACGGCATGGATGGCGCGCGCCGCTTTTCGGAAGAAGTGTTTGGCGTGCTGTTCACGGTTCTTCTGTTCCTCACCATCGTGATGGAACTGTCCATGCCCTTTCTGGTGCGCACCATCATTGCGCCGGGCTTCGTCGATGACCCGACCAAGTTCACGACGACCATCCGCATGGCAGTCATCATGTTCCCCTATCTTGCCTGCATGTCGCTTGCGGCCATGATGGGCGGCATGTTGAACTCGCTGCACCGCTATTTCGCCGCAGCCATTGCCCCGGTCTTTCTCAATGTCATCCTGATTGTCGTACTGGTCTATGCCTGGTGGCAAGGCTATGACGCGCTTGCCGTCGGCTATGGCCTGTCCTGGGGCGTGATGGCTGCAGGCCTCGTCCAGCTTGCCATTGTCTGGTTTGCGGTGCGCAATGCCGGTATGAGGATCGGCTTTCGCCGCCCGCGTCTGACGGCCAATGTCAAGCGCCTGCTGGTTCTGGCCTTGCCTGCCGCCATTACCGGCGGCATCACCCAGATCAATCTTCTGATCAACACCAATATTGCATCGGGTGCAGCAGGGGCAGTGTCCTCGCTCGTCTATGCCGACCGCATCTATCAATTGCCGCTTGGCGTGGTGGGCATTGCGGTGGCGACCGTGCTTCTGCCAGAGCTTTCACGCGCCTTGCGTGCCGGCAACATGCAGGAAGCCTCCAGCCTGCAAAACCGCTCGGTCGAATTCACCCTGTTTCTGACGCTGCCCGCCGCTGCCGCCCTTCTCGTCATGTCCGAACCGATTGTGCGGCTTCTGTTCGAACGTGGCAAGTTTGGCGCCGATTCGACACTTGAAGTATCAACCCTGCTTGCAATCTATGGCATTGGCCTGCCCGCTTTCGTGCTCAACAAGGCATTCATCCCGGGCTTCTTTGCACGTGAGGACACCCGCACCCCGATGATCTTTGCCGCCATTTCCATGGTGGTGAATGTCTCGATTGCGTTGAGCCTGTTTCCCTTCTTTGGCGCACGCGGCATTGTGACGGCGGAAATCGTCTCTGGCTGGCTTTATGCCCTGCTTCTTTTCTTCACGCTGGTCAGGCGCGGCCATTGGGGGCATGACAGGCCGCTGCTTTCCCGCATCCCGCGCCTCATCCTTTCTGCCGCCATCATGGCCGTCGCCATCCATTATGCCTGCATCCATTTTGCCCCCGAACTTTCCAGTGCCGCCTCGCTTGCCACCAGGGCCGTGACGGTCATTGCAATCGTGCTGGGCGCCATGGTGATCTATTTCGGCCTTGCCTTTGCCAGCGGCGGGGCAGACCTTGGCATGATCCGGCGCAGCATCAGGCGCCGCGCAAGCACAAAAACCGATGAACATCAGACAGAATAAGGCTTGAAAGGCCGTTTCGCCTTTGCGAAAAGACCGCATGCAAACCACCTCTGCTCTCCACCCGCAGAGGCAACATTCAGGAAACCAACATGAGCACGTTCAAACCGCTTGTCTTCTCCGGTGTACAGCCAACCGGAAACCTTCACCTCGGCAATTATCTCGGGGCGATCAAGCGGTGGGTCGAACTTCAGGATCAGCAGGAATGCATCTATTGCGTCGTTGACATGCATGCGATGACCGTTTCGCCTGATCCGGTTGAGCTGATGCAATCGACCCGCGAAGTCGCCGCAGCCTTCCTGGCTGCCGGAATTGATGTCAAGAAGAGCATTGTCTACAACCAGAGCCGTGTGCGCCAGCATGCCGAGCTTGCCTGGGTGTTCAACTGTGTTGCCCGCGTCGGCTGGATGAGCCGCATGACCCAGTTCAAGGACAAGGCGGGCAAGGATCGCGAAAATGCCTCGCTTGGCCTGTTTGCCTATCCAAGCCTGATGGCGGCCGACATTCTGCTTTATCGTGCCACGGCTGTACCGGTGGGCGAAGACCAGAAGCAGCATCTGGAGCTCACCCGCGACATCGCGCAGAAGTTCAACAATGACTATTCCGAGCGCATTGCCGCGCTTGGCATCGGCGTCGACATGCAGGTGGGCGACGAAAAGGTCTCCGGCTTCTTCCCGATGACCGAGCCGATGATTTCAGGCCCCGCCATGCGCATCATGTCGCTGCGCGATGGCAGCAAGAAAATGTCGAAATCAGATCCGTCCGATCTGTCGCGCATCAATCTGATCGATGATGAGGAAACCATCGTCAAGAAGATCCGCAAGGCCAAGACGGATTCGGATGGCCTGCCGTCCGAGGTTGGAGGCCTTGCCGGCCGGCTGGAAGCCGACAATCTGGTGGGCATCTATGCCGCCCTTGCCTCCACAAGCAAGGAAGAGGTGCTGAAGGAATTCGGCGGACGCCAGTTCTCCGAATTCAAGGCTGCCCTTGCCGATCTGGCGGTTTCACGCCTGTCGCCGATCACCCATGAAATGCGCCGTCTGGTGAGCGACCCCGGCTACATTGACAGCGTGCTGCGCGATGGCGGCGAACGCGCCGGTGTCATTGCCGAAGAAACCATGCGTCATGTCCGCGATATCATCGGCTGGCTGCAGGACTGATTTTACAACACGCCTGCTTCCGGCAGGTTTTGCTGCCGGCAGGCATTCTTGCGAACAGCCACCCAGGACAGGTTGCGTCAAAATTGTCGGCTTGCAGGCGGCTAACAGGGATGGCAAATTGCGCCCATGATATCAAAACGACTTAGCCGCGAAGCTGGCCATCGCCGCAAATTTCTCGCCGTCGTGGACGAGACGCCCGAATGCGGGCGTGCCGTCGCCTATGCCGCACGCCGCGCCAAGAATTCCAATGGCGCTCTGGTGATGGCCTTTGTCATCGACAATTCCGATTTCCAGCAAATCCTGGGTGTTGGCGAAATCATGCGCGCCGAGGCCTATGACCGCGCCCGTGCCGCTCTGGAAAAATATGCTGCCAGGGTGCGCTCGGAACAGGGTATCGAGCCGGAACTGCAGATCCGTGAAGGCCAGACGGCAGAAGAACTGCTCAATATCATCGATGAGGATCAGGATATCGCCATCCTGATCCTTGCTGCCGGCCCCGGCAAGGATGGCCCCGGCCCCCTGGTGCAATCGCTTGCCGGCCGGGCACAGTTTCCGCTGCCCGTGACGGTTATTCCGGCAGGTTTGACCGATGATGACATTGATGCGGTGAGCTGATCACCCTATATTAGGAGCAACAAGACGCGTTTTCGCCCTGGCAGGATCAGCCCCGTGGCGGTTTGGCGCGTTTATCCCCATCGAACAGTCGGGAGATCCATATGTTCATCCAGACCGAGACCACGCCGAACCCGGCAACGCTCAAGTTCCTGCCCGGCAAGGTCGTCATGCCGGAAGGCACAGCCGATTTCCGGGATGCTGCCTCTGCCGCCAATACGTCCCCGCTTGCAGCCAAACTCTTTGCCGTGCCCGGCGTGACCGGTGTTTTCTTCGGTTATGATTTCATCACCGTCACCAAGACGGATGGCGAATGGCAGCATCTGAAACCTGCCATTCTCGGTACGATCATGGAACATTTCATGTCCGGCGCACCGGTCATGGCCAACAATGGCAACAGCAATGCCGCAGCCGAACATGACGACGGCGAATTCTATGACGCAGCCGATACGGAAATCGTGGCAACCATCAAGGAACTGATCGAAACCCGCGTGCGCCCGGCTGTCGCCCAGGATGGCGGCGACATTACCTTCCGTGGCTATGAAAACGGCACCGTGTTCCTACACATGAAGGGCGCCTGCTCCGGCTGCCCATCCTCCACCGCAACGCTGAAGCACGGCATCCAGAACCTGCTTCGCCATTTCGTGCCGGAAGTGCAGCAGGTCGAACAGATCTGACAATAATCCCTGTCAACGCCAAGGCGCCTGTCTGATCCGCTCAGACAGGCGCTTTTGCTTGTAATGCATACTGATGCGATTGCCGCACGGCCCCGCCGGCTGGCCTGCATGCCTGCCAGCGCAGCCCCGCACAAGGCCAAACTATTGGGGCAAAGATATTCACGGCCATATGTTGCGGTTTACATTATACTGATAAAATAGCACTAACATGACGCACCACAAAATATGGAGATTTTATAATTATATAAAAATAAATATCAAAACAATCGTTACATATTATCTGATCAATACTTGTCACTCATAATGACAGATAGTGGTCATATTTTCATGTAACCAACTAAAGCAAAGCACATCTTTCGTTCCGGATGTGCTTTGCAATATTTTATCGGGCTTACTGCTGGACGATAACTTTCGCGCCCTGCTCTGCGCGTTCATAGAGATCGATAATATCATGGTTCATCATGCGGATGCAGCCCGAGGACATTGCCTTGCCGATCGACCACCATTCCGGCGTACCATGAATGCGATAGCCGGTATCACCGCCCTTGTTGAACAGATAAAGCGCGCGCGCGCCAAGCGGATTTTTCAGGCCGGGACTCATGCCATTACGATATTTCGCCAGTTCCGGCTGACGCCTGATCATGGCGGCTGGTGGCGTCCAGGTTGGCCATTCACGCTTCATGGCAATACGCGCAGTGCCCGACCATTCAAAGCCCTCACGCCCGACCCCGATACCGTAACGCATGGCCTTGCCGCCGGGCATGATGAAATAAAGGAATTTTGACTTCGTATCGACAATGATGGTGCCGGGCGCCTCATTCGTCGCGTAATTCACGATCTGGCGGCGATATTGCGGCGGAATTTTCTCTGTCGGAATGGCCGGGATCACATAGCCAGCGTCGCTGACGGACGTGTAGGATGCGGTGTAGAACGTATTGCCGAAGGTAGAGCAACCAGCCAGGACAGCACCGATAAACATGACCGATGCCAGCCGCGAAATGCGCGATTTCATAACCCCTCCCCATCTGGAGCACGATAAATGCGAATCAAATCCCGCTCACAAAACTATGCGTACTATCGTTAACGATTCATTAACCGTAAATTGAAAATTCATATTTTTGCCGTATTCTCGCCCTTTTTGCCTTGAATTTGCACTGTTGCTGCCGGCACATTTCGTGCGATTTTGGTTGTTTTCACCGCGATTCCGGTTGTTTGCACGGCCTTATGTACGCATTATGTGGCCATGCCAATCGTGACCCTCGACAATGCCCACCCGCTGATTGACCGGCGCCAATCCGACAACGCCCTTGTAGTGCGCCGCGGCGTGTTGCGGCTTTTCATCAATATGGGACTGGCCGCCTTGCCGGAATTCTCACTCGCATCCGGCCGCCGTGCTGACCTCATCGGCGTGACGCGCAAGGGAGAAATCTGGATTGTGGAGATAAAATCCTCGGTTGAGGACTGGAAGGCTGATCGCAAATGGCCGGACTATCGCGATTTCTGTGATCGGCTGTTCTTTGCCTCGCACCCCGGCGTGCCGCGCGAGATTTTCCCGGAAGAATGCGGTTTCATCCTGTCGGATGGCTATGGCGCGGAAATCCTGCGCGATGCGCCTGAGCACAAGCTTTCAGGCGCGACCAGAAAGGCGCTGATGCTGCGTTTTGCCCGCGCAGGCGCGGCCCGGCTGACACAAGCGGAACTGGCCGGCTTCGCGATCCCCGAAGCCGAGCTTGACTGAGGCTTCAAGCAGCCGGATTCAGCGCGGTGCGCGCTTGGCCAGAATGCGCTGCAGGGTGCGGCGATGCATGTTGAGGCGACGCGCCGTTTCCGACACATTGCGTTCGCACATTTCGTAGACACGCTGGATATGTTCCCAGCGGACACGATCCGCCGACATCGGATTTTCCGGCGGGGCAACCTTTTCACCTGGCTTGCGCGTCAGGGCGGCAAAGACTTCATCCGCATCGGCCGGCTTGGACAGATAATCGATCGCGCCAAGCTTCACTGCATTGACGGCAGTGGCTATATTGCCATAGCCGGTCAGCACAATGGCGCGCGTATCGCTGCGGCGGGAGCGAATGGCTTCGATGATATCCAGCCCATTGCCATCCCCCAGACGCATGTCAACCACTGCGAAAGCGGGCGGGGCAGCCTTGACGGCCGCAATACCCTCTTCGACAGATTCGGCCGTGGTTACCTGAAAGCCGCGCGATTCCATCGCGCGCGCAAGGCGCTGCAAGAATGGCTTGTCATCATCAACCAGAAGAAGGGTGGGATCATTGCCAATGGCGTCAGTATCTTCCTGCTTCAAGTCGTCCATCTGAAAATTCCTGCTATTTTCTACGTTCCCTTATTGATACCCCTGCGTCAAAAAGTCAAATAGCCATTAAGTGATCACGACAGGGCCATATGCGGCAACAAGGCGAATCCGGGCTGGAAACATTGTTTTTACTGCCAATTTCTAGCAAATTGTTTTCGACCATGCAGCCTGAAACATGACGAAAGCCAGCAAACGGCATATCGGCAAAGGCTGGATCAGCCATTGGCGGAGAAAAGTGTGCGCGGCCAAACGACCCGCACCTCGGCTCCCTGTCCCGGATTGCTGCGGTTGCGGAAGGAGATCTGCGCCCCTGACCGCTCCAGCAGGGTCTTGGCAATGAAGAGGCCCAGACCAAGCCCGCCGCCGGTCTGGTTGGCATCGCGGCTGGTCGTATAGGGCTCACCGATTCGGTCGAGAATTTCCGGCCTGAAGCCTTCGCCATCATCCTCGATGAGAATGAAAACATCTGTATCCGTCCAGCCCCATGTGACATTGACCTCGCCACGGGCAAAATCGACCGCATTTTCAATCAGATTGCCCAGCCCATAGAGCAGGCCGGGATTGCGGCGGGTGATTGGTTCAGCACTTGCGCCGGCGCGTTTGTACACATTAATGGTGACGCCAAAATTGCGATGCGGCGCGATCACTTCCTCAATCAGCGAGGACAGCGGCAGGCGCGACATATGTTCCTCATTTTCCGACGACAGGCTGGTCAGACGCTGAAGAATCTCGCGGCAGCGCTGGGTCTGCGAATGCAGTAGCGCAATATCTTCCGCAAGCGCGGGATCCTTGCCATGGGCGCGCTGCATTTCCTTGACCACCAGCGCGATTGTGGCAAGCGGGGTGCCGAGTTCGTGCGCGGCGGCAGCCGCAAGCCCGTCGAGCGCCGACAGGTGCTGCTCGCGCTGCAGCACCAGTTCGGCTGCCGTCAGCGCATCGCCCAGCTGGCGCGCTTCCTCGGCAATGCGATAGGCATAGACGGCGGTAAAGCCAAGCGCGGAAATGATCGCACACCAGATGCCGATGACATAGAAAAAGGGCAGATCAAGCTGTTCGCTCGGAAACCACGGCAGAGGCTCGTAATAGATCGTCAGCAATGATGTGCAGGCCACGACCAGGAGCCCCAGAAAGAAGGTATGGCGCGCAGACAGCGAGGTGGCAGAAATGATGACGGGCACGATCATCAGAATGACAAAGGGGTTCTGCAAGCCGCCGGTCAGATAAAGCAGCCCGGCCAATTGCAGAATGTCAAAGGCCAGAACCAGGCTGGCCGCAGCCGGATTGAGGCGGTGATTGCTGGGAAAGCGGAAGGCCAAAAGCAGGTTCAGCCAGGCCGAGGCGGCAATGAGCGCAAGACAGATGCCAACGGCGAATGGAAATTGCAGATAAAGCGCCACCAGCATGACCGTTGCCGTCTGGCCGGCAATGGCAAGCCAGCGCACACGCACAAGCGTGGTCAGGCGCGGACGGCGCGAGAGATTTGAGGCGCGATTGCTGAGCTCGGATTGCATTATGATGGTCATTTCCGCATGGATTTACGGCTGGAAACCGCCTTCCAACCACTTGGTTGATGTCGATGGCGTGAACCTTCGCGTTCTGGATTAACGTCCGAAGATCTTCTGCTTTTCAGCTTCAAACTCTTCCTGCGTAATCGCACCACTGTCCTTCAGTTTTGCGAGCCGTTCAAGAGCATCGATCGTAACAATCACCTCTGACGCGGCTTTTGTCCGTGGCTGGTAACGTTCACCAACCGGACATGATGCTACACCACTTCCTGCAGGTCCCAGAGCAGCTGCTCCGGGCTTTGCAATGTCCCATTCAGCAGGTCGCTGGCAGCACCAGACAATGAGCGCAATGGTGCCAACCGGCGGACAAAAAACCAGCAATTGCAGCCAACCGCTTCTGTTGGTGTCGTGCAGGCGGCGCGCCGTCACGGCCAACGAAGGCAAAACGGTGGCAAGAAACCACAGCTCATCAAGATTTCCAGTTTGGTCAGCTGCACTTAGAACGCCGGAAACAATGCAGAGAAACAATATCGAATACCAGAATTCCGACCGGCTGGCTCGACCGGAAAAATTCACGTAGTTGCGAAAGAATGACGCTATTGCTTCCGTAAATTCGCGCGATTCGGCAACATCGCCAAAACGGTTTTCTCCTTCCGGACGTCCTTTGAAAATGAAATAAAGCGGAATGCCGACCGCGATGAGAACGATCAGCCAATGCCAAATTGAAATTGCACCCATAATGCCCCCCCACACGCGTAAATGATCACGACAATACAGCCCCAAAGCGGATTCGATTTTTGGAAAGCACGATACGTAGATTCAATGAGTCAGAGCCCGCTTCAGCGCCAAACAGGCCTGAGAATTCAATTCTCCATCAGTCCATCTGCAATCGCTAAATCTTTGTGCTGTCGCTTTCAAGCCCCGCGCGGCTTGGCGCGGCGGGTGGCTTCTGCATTGGCGGGATCTTCCGGCCAGACATGTTTTGGATAGCGTCCGCGCATGTCGGCACGCACATCCGCCCATGAACCTTTCCAGAAGCCCGGCAGATCGCGTGTGATCTGGATCGGGCGATGGGCAGGCGAAAGAAGCTCCAGCAAAAGCGGCACCTTGCCATTGGCAATCGACGGATGTTCGGAAAGGCCGAACAGTTCCTGTACACGTACAGCGATCACCGGCTCGTCGCCATCATAGCGGATGGGAATATTGGAGCCGGTCGGCACTTCAAAATGGGTTGGGGCAAGCCTGTCGACACTGCGTTGCAGATCAAAAGGCACAAGGCTCATCAGGCCATTGCGCATGGCATGTCCCGGTATACGGTCAAGCTCGGCTTCGCCAGTCAGAAATGGCAAAAGCCAGTTTTCAAGCCTGTCCAGAAGATAGTCGTCATCCATTGGCGGCCATGGCTCGCCAAGGCCGCGATAGAGCCAACCAAGACGGCAGCGCAGGATTTCCGTCTCCTTGGTCCAGGGCAGGATTGCAAGCCCATGCTCGCGCACGGCGGCAATCACGCCTTCATCGGCGGCAGCCCCCTTAGGAGCGGCAAGCGGCTTTTCCGACAGGGCAATGGCGCCGATTCGCACTGCTTCGCGCGCGCGCAGCGCATTCTTTTCCGGATCATAAATGACCTGACTGCCACTTTCGATCCTGCTGCCAAGGGCGGCGCGGATTTCGGCTTCCGTCACTTCCGCCGCAGACAGGATGCGTGCGCGCCCTGCCTTGCCCGACATATCGGCCACCACCAGCCATGAGGCGCGGCTGAGGCTTGAACCCGTGTCGATTTCACCGCCGCGCCCATTGGCCAGCAGAAATTGCCCCGCCTGTCCGCGCGCCTTGGCAATTCGGTCGGGATAGGCATCGATCAGCATGCGCCCGATGCTGGAGCCGCTGCCTTCGCCCTGACTCGGCACGGACTCGGCAAGGCGTTTTGCCAGCCCCCGCACACGCTGGGCGCGGTCGGAGCGGTCATTGCGAAAACGCGCCATGCGGCTTTCAAGGTCAACGTCATTGCCACCAAGGCCGCGCTCGGTCAAAAGCATGGCAAGTTCTGCCGCAGCCCTTGCCTCGCCGCGCTTGCCCGCCTCGGCCACCATATGGGCAAGGCGCGCCGGAAGCGCCAAGGCACGCATGGCCATGCCATCTGGCGTAATCCGGCCATCCGCATCAAGCGCGCCCAGCCGGGTGAGCAGGGCCCTGGCTTCCTTGAGCGCCGGTTTTGGCGGCGGGTCAAGAAAGGACAAGGTGGCAGGATCCGTCACCCCCCATGCAGCCGCGTCCAGCACAAGGCCGGAAAGATCAGCCTCCAGAATTTCCGGCGGCGCAAAGGCCGGCAAGGAGGCCGTCTGGCCCTGATGCCAGAGGCGAATGGCAATGCCGGGCTCCGTACGGCCAGCGCGACCAGCGCGCTGATCGACGGCAGCACGCGCGGCTCGCACCGTCTCAAGCCGGGTCAGGCCGGTTGCCGGTTCATATTTGGGCAAGCGGGCAAGGCCGCTGTCGATCACCACGCGCACGCCATCAATGGTGATGGAAGTTTCGGCAATCGAGGTTGCCAGCACGACCTTGCGGCAGCCTTCCGGCGCCGGTCTGATCGCCGCATCCTGATCACGGCCTTCCATCGCGCCATAAAGCGGGGCAAGCATCACATTGGCTGGCAAGCGCTCTTCCAGCAGACGCGCCGTGCGTTCAATCTCGCCCTGCCCCGGCAGAAAAGCCAGAATGGAGCCGGTTTCTTCCACCAGCGCATCGCGGATTGCGCGCGCCATTGCCTCTTCAATGCGTTCATCCGCCTTGCGGTCGCGATAGCGTATCTCGACCGGATAAGCGCGGCCTTCGCTTTCGACCACCGGTGCATCCCTCAGAAGCGAAGCCACACGCGCGCCGTCAAGCGTTGCCGACATGACCAGGATTTTCAGGTCATCGCGAAGAGCAGCCTGCACATCGAGCGCCAAGGCCAGACCGAAATCCGTATCAAGGCTGCGTTCATGAAACTCGTCAAACAGCACGGCGGCAATGCCTGTCAGATCCGGATCATCAAGGATCATGCGGGCAAAGACGCCCTCGGTGACGACCAGGATTTTTGTCTTCGCCGAGACTTTGCTTTCAAGCCGCATGCGGTAGCCGACCGTCTCGCCCGGCTGTTCGCCGAGCAGTGCGGCCATGCGGTTGGCGCTGGCACGCGCGGCCAAACGGCGCGGCTCAAGCAACACGATCATGCCGTCACCCCGCCAGGATGCATCAAGCAGGTGCAGCGGCACCAGCGTGGTCTTGCCCGCCCCGGGTGGCGCAACCAGCACCGCGCTCTGATGGCGGGAAAGCGCCTCATCCAGAGCAGGCAAGATGCGGGTCACGGGTAAATCGGGCAGTGTCGGCACGCTGTCGCTTCCATTGGTTCAAGGCTGTTGCGGTTTGCATCAGCTTGAAGCGCTTGTCCAGTGAGACAGTGCGATTGACATACTCCCCTAGAGTATATAGTCTTGTCCTGTCGGGAGGATTTCCATGCCACATTCGCCAGAGGACAAGAAACGCGCCTTGACGCGTCTGCGCCGCATACGCGGACAGGCCGAAGCGCTTGAGCGCGCGGTTGAAGCGGGCACGGATTGTGCTGCACTATTGCAGCAGATTGCCGCCCTGCGCGGGGCTGCCAATGGGCTGATGGCGGAAGTTCTGGAAAGCCATATGCGCGAAACCTTTGGTCAGGCGCGCGCCACGCTGGCGCTGCCCCCTGTGGCCGACCCCGACGCCGAAATCGACGAAATCATGCGAATCCTGCGCACCTATCTGAAATAGGATGCCGCAGCCAACCAGAAGGGAACAAACCATGAAATCACGCGCTGCCGTTGCCTGGGAGGCAAACAAGCCGCTGACCATTGAGACCATCGACATCAGCGGCCCGAAGGCGGGCGAAGTGCTGGTCGAAATCATGGCGACCGGCGTTTGCCACACGGATGCCTATACGCTGTCGGGACTTGATTCCGAAGGCAAGTTCCCGGCCATTCTCGGCCATGAGGGTGCTGGCATTGTGCGCGAGGTGGGCGCAGGGGTGACGACCGTGAAGCCGGGCGACCATGTCATTCCGCTTTACACGCCGGAGTGCCGCCAGTGCAAAACCTGCCTGTCGCAGCGCTCAAACCTTTGCACCGCGATCCGCGCCACGCAGGGACAGGGATTGATGCCGGACCGCACCACGCGCTTTTCCTGCGATGGCAGTGAAATCTTCCACTATATGGGCTGTTCGACCTTCTCGAACTTCACGGTTCTGCCGGAAATCGCCGTGGCAAAAGTGCGCGAAGACGCCCCCTTCGACAAGATCTGTTACATTGGCTGCGGCGTTACCACCGGCATTGGCGCGGTGATCTATACGGCAAAAGTCCGCCCCGGCTCGAATGTCGTGGTGTTTGGCCTAGGCGGCATTGGGCTTAACGTCATTCAGGGTGCGCGGATGGTCGGCGCCGACAAGATCATCGGCGTTGACATCAATCCGGCCAAGGAAGCCATGGCGCGCAAATTCGGCATGACCGACTTCATCAATCCACGCGAAATCGGCAATGACAAGGTGGTGCAGGCCATTCAGGATCTTACCGATGGCGGCGCGGATTATTCCTTTGATGCCACCGGCAATGTCGATGTCATGCGGCAGGCGCTGGAATGCTGCCATCGCGGCTGGGGTGAATCGATCATCATCGGCGTGGCGGAAGCCGGCAAGGAAATCTCCACCCGTCCGTTCCAGCTCGTCACCGGCCGCGTGTGGAAGGGTACGGCCTTTGGCGGTGCGCGCGGCCGCACGGACGTGCCAAAGATCGTCGACTGGTACATGGAAGGCAAGATCAACATCGATGATCTCATCACCCACACCATGCCGCTGGAAGAGATCAACACCGCCTTCGACCTGATGCATGAAGGCAAGTCGATCCGCTCGGTCATCGTCTATTGATGTGGACAGACCATGCGGCAAAGATCCACTCTTTGCTGCATGGTCCATATTCCGCGCCGTGCATGGGTGCGAGGCCCTGGGGGCAATGACATGATGTTCCTGCTGCGTCGCCATATGTCGTTCTATCTGGCTGCCCTTGGCGGTCTGCCTGCCTTTGGCGCAGCCTTTTACCTCGACCGGCCACTTGCCCCGATCATCGGGGCAAACTGCTTTTTCCTGCTCTTTCTGGCGCTCAGCCTGACAACGCTTCCGCACCTGACGGCAGGTTTTCTCAAGAAAAACGCTGCCAGCACCGACCAGCCGACATGGATCATCTTTCTCGTCACCATTGCCACGGTCGTAGTGGCGGTTGTCTCGCTGTTCATGCTGGTCAACCAGAAGCCACAGGCAAGCCTGTTTTCGCTCATTTCGACGCTCGCATCCGTGCCGCTTGGCTGGGCGACGATCCACATGATGACAGCGCTGCATTATGCCCATGTCTATTGGCAGCCGGAGCAGGCAACAAGCGCAAGCACGCCAGGCCACAAAGGCGGGCTGGAGTTTCCCGGCACGAAAGCTCCCTGCGGCTGGGATTTTGCCTATTATGCCTTCATCATCGGCATGTGCGCCCAGACATCCGACACCAATGTCACCACCACGACCATGCGCCGCATAACGCTGGCGCATTCGGTTCTCGCATTCTTCTTCAATACGGTTCTTGTCGCCGCCGCCGTCAATGCCGCGGTCGCACTTGGAGGTTAGGAATTCATGGAAACGATCGCAAAAGCCAAAAGCCATGGCGGGGTTCAGGGCGTCTATCGCCACGCAAGTGAGACCTGCAAATGCGACATGACCTTTGCCCTTTTTCTGCCGCCGCAGGCAGAGCAAGGCCCCGTCCCGCTGCTCTGGTATCTGTCGGGGCTTACATGCACACACCAGAATGTCATGGACAAGGGCGAATATCGGCAATTGGCCGCAGAACTTGGAATTGCCGTCATTTGCCCTGATACAAGCCCACGTGGCGACACCATCCCCGATGAGCCGGATAACTGGCAATTCGGCAAGGGGGCCGGTTTCTATCTTGATGCAACCGAAGCCCCCTTTGCCGAACATTACCGGATGTACAGCTATGTCACGGATGAGCTGCCCAGGCTGATTGCAGCACAATTTCCGATTGACATGACACGACAGGCCATCACCGGCCATTCCATGGGTGGGCATGGCGCACTCACCATTGCGCTGAAAAATCCTGAGCGTTTCCGCTCGGTCTCGGCCTTTGCACCGATCGTGCAGCCATCAACGGCAGGCTGGTCGCGACCGGCGCTGGAAAAATATCTGGGACCGGATGAGACGGCATGGCGCGCCTATGATGCAACACTTCTGATCGAGGACGGCCATCGTGTGGCAGAAATTCTGGTCGATCAGGGCACGGCCGATGGCTTTCTCGATGAAGGTCTGCGGCCATGGCTCTTGCAGGAGGCCTGCGACAAGTCGGGCATTCCACTCACGCTCAACATGCGCGAGGGCTATGACCATTCCTATTTCTTCATCTCCACCTTCATGGGCGATCACCTGCGCTGGCATGCCGAAAGGCTGAAGAAATAATCTTGCGTCATGGCCGCAGCATGGAACGATCATTCAGCAGCTGCGGCCCCTTGCACGAAAGGGTGTACAACATCTGGCATTTTTCACGGCAATCCCCGGCAAAATACGCTGCAAAATTTGGAAAATCGGGCGTTAACGCCTATATTGAAGCCACGTTTGTCGAATGATTCGACACTTTCATTGCCTCCGCATGCGCGGCACATTTTCGAAAGATTTTCATGAGCGAGATGCCCGAAAAGAATTCCGAAGCCCCGGCCGAATATGGCGCGGATTCCATTCGTGTGTTGAAGGGTCTGGATGCCGTTCGCAAGCGTCCGGGCATGTATATTGGCGACACGGATGACGGCTCCGGCCTGCATCACATGGTCTACGAAGTCGTGGACAATGCCATTGATGAGGCGCTGGCCGGCCATGCCACGCTTGTCACGGTCACGCTCAATCCCGACGGCTCCTGCACGGTGACCGACAATGGCCGCGGCATCCCGACCGACATCCACAAGGAAGAAGGCGTGTCGGCGGCCGAAGTCATCATGACCCAGCTACATGCCGGCGGCAAGTTCGACCAGAATTCCTACAAGGTTTCCGGCGGTCTGCATGGTGTTGGCGTCTCGGTGGTCAATGCGCTTTCGACCTGGCTGAAGCTCAAGATCCGCCGCGGCGGCAAGATCCATGAAATGCGATTTACCCACGGCGTGGCTGATGCGCCGCTGGCCGTGACCGGCGAGGCTGGCGATGAGACGGGTACGGAAGTCACCTTCCTGCCATCGCCTGAAACCTTCACCATGACGGAATTCGACTATGACACGCTGGAACGGCGCCTGCGCGAGCTCGCCTTCCTCAATTCCGGCGTGCGCATCAGGCTGACCGACCGCCGCCATGCCGACGTGAAGGAACAGGAACTGCATTATGAGGGCGGCCTCATCGAATTCGTCAAATATATCGATCAGGGCAAGAAACCGCTGATCAATGAGCCGATCTATATCCGCAGCGAAAAGGACGGCATGACCGTTGAGGTCGCCATGTGGTGGAACGATTCCTACCACGAGAAGGTGCTGTGCTTTACCAACAATATTCCGCAGCGCGATGGCGGCACCCATCTGGCCGGTTTCCGCGCCGCGCTGACCCGTCAGGTGACGGGCTATGCCGATGCTTCCGGCATGACCAAGAAGGAAAAGGTTTCGTTGACCGGCGATGACTGCCGCGAGGGTCTGACCGCCATCCTTTCGGTCAAGGTGCCGGATCCGAAATTCTCCTCGCAGACCAAGGACAAGCTGGTTTCGTCCGAAGTGCGCCCGGTGGTCGAAAGCTTCGTCAACGAGGCGCTTTCTATCTGGCTGGAGGAACACCCGTCGCAGGGCCGCACCATTGTCGAAAAGGTCATTCAGGCCGCCGCCGCACGCGAGGCCGCCCGCAAGGCACGCGACATTACCCGCAAGAGCACGCTCAACGTAACCTCGCTGCCCGGCAAGCTTGCCGACTGTCAGGAACGCGACCCGGCCAAGTCAGAACTGTTCATCGTGGAAGGTGACTCGGCAGGCGGCTCGGCCAAGAGCGGCCGTTCGCGCCAGAATCAGGCGATCCTGCCGCTGCGCGGCAAGATCCTGAACGTCGAGCGCGTGCGCTTTGACCGTATGCTGTCTTCCGATCAGGTCGGCACGCTGATCACCGCGCTCGGCACCTCGATCGGCAAGGATGAAGTCAACGGCTTCAACCCGGACAAGCTGCGTTATCACAAGATCATCATCATGACCGACGCGGACGTCGACGGCGCGCATATTCGCACCCTGCTGTTGACCTTCTTCTTCCGCCAGATGCCGGAACTGATCGAACGCGGCCATGTCTATATTGCCCAGCCACCGCTCTATAAGGTGACGCGCGGCAAGTCCTCGCAATATATCAAGAACGAGGCTGCCTTTGAGGACTTCCTCATCGATACCGGCCTTGAAGAGGCAACGCTTGAGCTTGCCAGCGGGGAAATGCGCGCCGGTGCTGACCTGCGCAGCATTGTGGAAGATGCCCGCATGCTGCGCCAGCTGATGCATGGCCTGCATACGCGCTATGACCGGAAAGTCGTGGAACAGGCAGCCATTGCCGGCCTGCTTAACCCCGAAGCCATCAAGGATGATGCGACCGCACAGCGCTCGGCCGATCTCGTGGCCAAACGTCTCGACATGATTTCGGAAGAAACCGAACGCGGCTGGGTTGGCCACAAGACCGAGGAAGGCGGCTTCCGTTTCGAACGCACCGTGCGCGGCGTGAAGGATGTCTCGGTCATCGACATGGCCCTGCTTGGCTCTGTCGATGCGCGCCAGATCGACAAGGTTGCGGCACGCATGGCCGATATTTTTGCCGAACCGGCAACGCTGCGACGCAAGGACAAGGTTGATACCGTCGCCGGGCCAATGACTCTGCTGGATGCGGTCTTTGCCGCCGGCCGCAAGGGGCTCACCATGCAGCGTTACAAAGGTCTTGGCGAAATGAATGCCGAGCAGCTCTGGGAAACCACGCTTGATCCGAATGCCCGTTCGCTGCTGCAGGTGAAGATCACCGATGCAACCAATGCCGATCAGCTCTTCTCGCGCCTGATGGGCGATGATGTCGAGCCGCGCCGCGAATTCATTCAGGAAAACGCGCTGAGCGTCGCCAATCTGGACGTGTGATCTTGTTCCGGCGGCGTCACGCGCTGCCGGAATGCCTTCTTCTTAACAATCAGACAAAAGCCCCGTAAATCCGGGGCTTTTTCATGCATTCAGTTCAGGCCGATTACTTTTCAGCGTGGCGTTTCTTCGCGTCAGACTTATGGCCGCCCTTGCCGAATTGACGCGGCTTGTCCCATCTGTCGCCCTTCGGGCGATCAGACCTGTAACCGCCATCGCGATAGCCGCCATCCTTGGAGCCGTCATTGCGGCGGCGGAAATCGCCACGGCCTTCTCGGCGTGATGAGGCATCGCCCCCAGTACCGGCAACAGCGGCGCGGATGGTCAGGCCATTTTCGCCCGTACCACGTTCAGAGACCGACTGGCGGAATTCTTCTGCCTTGGAAGAGGCGATTTCAAATCGGGTTTCGTTGTCGAAAATCCTGATCGAACCGACATCGCGCCTGGAAATATCGCCTGCCTTGCAGATCAGTGGCAGAAGCCATTTCGGATCAGCGCGGTGCTTGCGGCCTGCGGAAATCGAAAACCACACGCCGTCAAATCTCGCATTGCGGTCAAAGCGTTCGCCCGGCTCACCGCGTTCGCGACGATCAAAGCGCTCGCCACGCTCGGAGCGTTCACGCGGTTTTCTGCCGCCCAGCGGGTGAACCGGCGTGTCGGAGACTTCTTCCGGTGCTGGCGCAAGCGAAAGTTCGCGGTTCAGATAGGCACTGGCAAGCTGTTCCGGCGTATAGCGTTCCAGAAGCTCCTTCAGCACATCCTGATATTCTTCCTCGACCGGCTGGGTGAAGGCTTCAGCATTGAGAATACGCTCATTGTTCTTCGCCTGAACTGCGGCAATACCCGGTGCTGCAATGGTTTGCGCATCCAGCTTTGCCATCTGCAACAGGCGTTCTGCCGTGCGGCGGCGCGAGAATGGCACGACGAGCACGCAGGTGCCCTTGCGACCAGCGCGCCCCGTACGGCCGGAGCGGTGCAGCAGGGTTTCGGCATTGGTTGGCAGATCGGCATGGATGACCAGATCAAGATTTGGCAGATCTATGCCGCGCGCGGCAACGTCGGTGGCCACACAGACGCGGGCGCGGCCATCACGCATGGCCTGCAGCGCATTGTTGCGCTCGGCCTGGCTCAATTCGCCCGAAAGCGCCACAACCGCAAAACCGCGATTGGAAAGCCGGCTTGCCATGTGCTTCACCGCCTCACGGGTCGAGCAGAAGATGATCGAATTCTGTGAATCGTAATATAGCAGCGTATTGATGATCGCGTGGTCGCGCTCATGCGGCGGAACCGGCATGGCGACATAATCAATATCGGCATGCTGGCTGGTCTGGCTTTCAATGGTAAGCCGCAGCGCATCATTCTGGAAGCGCTTGGCAAGCTGGGCAATCGTCCTTGGCACCGTTGCCGAAAACATCAGCGTGCGGCGGTCTTCCGGCGCTTCATCAAGGATGAATTCGAGGTCTTCGCGAAAGCCCATATCGAGCATTTCGTCAGCTTCATCGAGCACGACAACGCGAAGTTCCGACATATCAAGCGCTTCGCGGGTGATATGGTCGCGCAGACGTCCCGGCGTGCCGACAACAATATGCGCGCCACGCTCAAGCGCGCGGCGCTCGGTGCGTATATCCATGCCGCCAACGCAGGAAGCGATCCGCGCGCCCGTATCGGCATAAAGCCATTCCAGTTCACGGCGCACCTGCAACGCAAGTTCACGCGTGGGCGCGATGATCATGGCAAGCGGCGCACCTGCCTCGCCAAAGCGCAGTTCGTTTTTCAGAATCGTATTGGCCATGGCAAGGCCAAAGGCAACCGTCTTGCCCGATCCGGTTTGCGCCGAAACGAGAAGATCACGGTCGAGCGTTTCAGAAGCGAGAACGGCAGTCTGGACGGCAGTCAGGGTTGCATAACCGCGAGCGGCTAATGCTCCGGAAAGAGCCGGAGCGATGGTGGCTGGTAGGGACATGATCGACTTTCAAAAAAAGCTTCTGAAGCCGCACACCCACTGTCCGCAATAGATTGCGGCACCTCTGACGACCAACGAAGCAACAAGTTTGCAGCATCCCTATAGGGTCTGGACGATGAGGTCAATCGATTAAAATCGCTCTTTTGCGCAATAAATCCATTTGAGCGGATAAAACACAGGCAAAAACGCGGAACAGGGCATTGCGCCGGATACAAATAAACGCACTGCCCTGCCCTGATTAATGCGCCTCATCCCAGTTTTGTGCCGCGCGTGCATCGACATGCAGCGGCACTTTCAGCGCCACCGCCGGCATGGCGGCATTTTCCATCACATGGCGCACGACGGGTATGGTTCTTTCAACCTCGTCATCCGGCACCTCAAAGATCAGTTCGTCATGCACCTGCAACAACATGCGCGCATTGAGCCTTTCCTGCACCAGCGCATCTTCCATGCGGATCATGGCGCGACGGATGATATCGGCGGCAGAGCCCTGGATCGGCGCATTGATGGCCGCACGCTCATTGAAGGCACGCAGCTGCGGGTTGGAGGCTTTGATTTCGGGATAATGGGCACGGCGGCCAAAGATGGTTTCCACATAGCCATGCTCGCGGGCAAAGGCCTTGGTTTCTTCCATATAATCCCTGATGCCGGGGAAGCGTTCGAAATAGGTGCGGATATATTGCCCGGCCTCCTCGCGCGAGATCGACAGCTGATTGGCAAGGCCAAAGGCCGAAATGCCGTAAATAATACCGAAATTGATCGCCTTGGCGCGGCGACGCACTTCCGATGGCATGCCTTCGATCGGCACGCCGAACATTTCCGATGCCGTCATGGCATGAATATCAAGGCCATCGGCAAAGGCCTGTTTGAGCTGCGCAATATCGGCAACATGAGCCAGCACGCGCAATTCGATCTGGCTATAGTCGGCAGAAACCAGTTTGTGGCCGGGTTCGGCGATGAAGGCCGTTCTGATCTTGCGCCCTTCGGCCGTGCGCACCGGAATATTCTGCAAATTCGGATCAGACGAGGAAAGGCGCCCCGTCGATGTCGCCGCCATGGCGTAGGACGTGTGGACACGCTTGGTCTGAGGATTGATAAATCCCGGCAGCGCATCGGTATAGGTGGACTTGAGCTTGGTGATCTGACGCCAGTCAACAATCTTGCGCGGCAGTTCATGACCTTCGGCCGCCAGATCTTCCAGAACCTGTGCCGAGGTTGACCATTGGCCGGTCCTGGTTTTGGACGCGCCCGGCAGGCCCATCTTGCCAAACAGAATATCGCCAAGCTGTTTTGGCGAGCCGATGGTGAATTTTTCGCCGGCAAGCTGATAGATTTCCTCTTCCAGCGCGCCAGCAGCCTGCGCCAGATCGCCGGAAAGCCGCGACAGAACCTGTCGATCAACCGAAATGCCGCGCTCTTCCATGCGTGCCAGCACGTCAACCAGCGGGCGTTCGAGCCGTTCATAGACCGACACCATCCCTTCCGCGACAAGTCGCGGTTTCAACACCTGCCAGAGACGCAGCGTCACATCGGCGTCTTCAGCGGCATAGGCGGTGGCGCGTTCAATATCGACCATGTCGAAACTGACGGCATTCCGGCCTGAGCCGGCCACCTCCTTGAAGGCAATCGGGGTGTGACCCAACCAGCGCTCAGACAAAGCATCCATGCCGTGGCTGCCGGTACCGGCATCCAGCACATAGGAAATCAGCATCGTGTCATCGAAGGCGACGATGTTGATGCCGTGGCGGCGCATGACCAGCCAGTCATATTTCATGTTCTGCGCGATCTTGAGAACAGAGGCGTCTTCCAGCACCGGCTTCAGCGCGGCAAGGGCCGCCTGCAGCGGGATCTGGTTTTCTATCAGCCCGCCGCCCAGAAGATCACCCTGGCCCGACCTGTGCTGCAACGGAACATAGGCAGCCTTGCCGGGGGCAAGCGCCAGCGAAAAGCCGACCAGTTCCGCCTGCATCGGATCAAGCGATGTGGTCTCCGTATCAAAGGCGAGAATGCCGGTTTCAACCGCTTCCCTGAGCCATGAATTCAGCGTGTCGAGATCGCGGATCGTGACATAGCTTGCCGTATCGAATTTCTGTGTCAGTGCCTCTGAAGCGCGTTTTGCTGCCAATGCGCCCGGCGTATAGCCTTCCGGTGCCGCAGGTGCCGTCTTTTCAGCCGCCGGGACGGAGGCATTTTCAAACAGGCTTGCCTGATTTTCTGCCGCCCCCGGCTTCACCGGCACATCCATATCCGGCCCGTGCGCATCCTTGCCCCAGTCGGTTTCGACATGGCAGGGCTCGACCGCAGAAGCATCCGTATCGGTTGCCTCGGCCACGCGGCGGGTCAGCGAGGTAAATTCCATCGCCTTGAGAAAGCTGATCAGTTTCGGGCCGTCCTGCGGTTCAAGCACCAGCCCGTCCAGATCGACATCAAGCGGCACATCCTTGCGCAAGGTCACAAGCTGGCGCGCAATCCGCGCCTGATCGGCATGGGCGATGATGTTTTCGCGCCGCTTGTTCTGCTTGATCTCGGCGGCCCGGGCAAGCAGCGTGTCGAGATCGCCAAATTCCTCCAGCAATTGCGCTGCCGTCTTTGGCCCGATGCCGGGAATGCCGGGAATATTGTCCGTGCTGTCACCGGTAAGCGATTGCAGATCGATCATCTTTTCCGGCGGGACACCCCATTTTTCGATCACTTCGGGAATCGAAATCTGCTTGTCCTTCATGCCGTCATACATCGACACCTTTTGTGTCACGAGCTGCATGAGATCCTTGTCGGAAGAGACGATCGTCACGTCCGCGCCGGCCTGTTCGGCCAGATGCGCATAAGTGGCGATCAGATCATCGGCCTCAAAGCCTTCCTTTTCGATGCAGGGCAGATTGAAGGCGCGGGTTGCCTGACGGATCAGGCCGAATTGCGGCACCAGATCTTCCGGCGGCGCAGTGCGGTTGGCCTTGTATTCGGGATAGATTTCATTGCGAAAGGTCTTGGAGGAATAGTCAAAGATGACGGCAAAATGCGTCGGCACCACGCCCACATCGGTGTTGCGCGCATCCTTCAGCAGTTTCCATAGCATGTTGCAGAAACCCGACACGGCACCAACCGGCAGGCCATCGCTCTTGCGGGTCAAGGGCGGCAAGGCATGGTAGGCGCGGAAGATATAGCCCGAACCGTCAACGAGAAAGAGATGATCGCCCTGTTTCATGGCCTTGTCCTTGCCTGATCAAAAAAATCGCCCAAGGCTTAAAGGAAAGTGACAGCGATGGGAACCGGCCTCTTGTCAGGAGCCATCACCATCCACCTTAAAGCGTGTCAAAAAACTTGTCCGAAACCAACCATTACAGATTTTTAATCTGTCGGCCTTTGAAACGCCATTTTTTATTCCCAGATTACAAACATCGACGCCACGTCGATTACCGGCCGCACAACTCGTCCCCCGTTGGTCGCCGGTTACTCGCAGCAGCCTCTTCCCCTCTCCAGGCTGCTGCTTGAGTCTTGTGATATGGCCGTTGTGGTTCCCCCTCGCCGCAACGGCCAATCTTTTTGCCTTTTCCGGCCTTCTCCCGATTTGTTGACGACATTCCTGCCGAAACAGCCACTGGTACGACCCAAAGCGGGTTTCTTCTTTACGTTGCAGGTTGTACTGTGCCGCAAGATTTACGACTCGTCAGGAAGTTTTCATGTCTACGCAATCGATCGACAAAGTCCTCAACCACCTTGATGTCAATCTGGACAAAAGCCTCGACCGGCTGTTTTCCCTTCTGCGCATCAAGTCGATCTCGACGGATCCGGCTTTCAAGGATGAGTGCCGCAAGGCCGCCGAATGGCTGGTTGAAGATCTGAAATCCATCGGCTTTGACGCCAGCATCCGCGAAACCCCCGGCCATCCGATGGTGGTTGCCCATCATGAGGGGCCAACAGCCGATGCACCGCATGTGCTGTTCTATGGCCATTATGACGTGCAGCCGGTTGACCCGCTCAATCTTTGGGAAAGCGACCCGTTCGATCCGGCCATCAAGGATCTCGGCAATGGCCGCAAGATCCTGACCGGTCGCGGCACGTCGGACGACAAGGGCCAGCTGATGACCTTCGTTGAAGCCTGCCGCGCCTATAAGGCCGTCCATGGCAATCTGCCGGTGAAGGTCACCATCCTGTTTGAAGGCGAGGAGGAATCCGGTTCGCCGTCGCTCAAGCCATTCCTTGACGCACACAAGGATGAACTCAAGGCCGATTTCGCACTCGTCTGCGACACATCCATGTGGGATGCCGAAACGCCGGCCATCTGTGTCGGCCTGCGCGGTCTGGTGGGTGATGAAATCGTCATCAAGGCGGCTGACCGCGATCTGCATTCTGGCTCCTTCGGCGGGGCTGCAGCAAACCCGATCCATATTCTGACCAAAATTCTGGCCGATCTGCATGATGAAAACGGCCGCGTGACCATTCCGGGCTTCTATGACGGCGTTGAGGAAACACCGGCACAGATCCTGCAATCGTGGGAAAGCCTTGGTCGCACACCGGAAAATTTCCTCGGCCCGATCGGGCTTTCCATCCCGGCAGGTGAAAAGGGCCGCAGCGTGCTGGAACTGACATGGGCGCGCCCGACGGCGGAAGTCAACGGCATTACCGGCGGCTATACGGGCGAAGGTTTCAAGACCGTGATTGCGTCTCAGGCCTCGGCGAAAGTATCGTTCCGACTGGTACACAAACAGGACCCGGTCAAGATCCGCGAAGCCTTCCGTAAATTCGTGCAGGATCGTGTTCCGGCTGACTGCTCGGTTGAATTTCACCCGCATGGTGGCTCGCCAGCCATCCAGCTTCCTTATGATTCACCGCTGGTCTCCAAGGCCAAGGATGCACTGTCCGATGAATGGCCAAAGCCTGCCGTGCTGATTGCCATGGGCGGCTCGATCCCGATTGTCGGCGATTTTGACAAGTTCCTCGGCATGGAATCGCTTCTGGTCGGTTTCGGCCTTGAGGATGACCGCATCCATTCGCCCAATGAAAAATATGAGCTGAATTCCTTCCACAAGGGCCAGCGCTCCTGGGCAAGGATCCTGGATGCCATCGCATCCAGATAGGGGTATGCATTCTGGAATCACGCCCCATAGCAAAAACAGTTGCGCGTCCGCACAGGACGCGCAAGATGGCTGCAATCCAGCCTGATCAGGAATGACTGCATGACAATTCGCTACCACAAAAATGATCTGCCCAATCTGGACAATTATCAGGTTGATGCAGTGGCCATCGACACCGAAACGCTCGGCCTCAATCCACATCGTGACCGGCTCTGCGTGGTACAGATTTCGCCGGGCGACGGCACGGCCGATGTGATCCAGATTGAAGCCGGACAGAAAAAGGCGCCCAATCTGGTCAAGCTTCTCAAGGATCGCTCCATCACCAAGATTTTCCACTTCGGCCGCTTTGATCTGGCGGTTCTGGCGCACACCTTTGGCGTCATGCCGCAGCCGGTCTTCTGCACCAAGATTGCCTCGAAGCTCACCCGCACCTATACGGATCGCCACGGGCTGAAAGAACTGTGCAACGAATTGCTGGATGTCTCGATTTCCAAGCAGCAGCAGTCGTCAGACTGGGGGGCATCGGTGCTGAGCCAGGCACAGCTTGAATATGCCGCTTCCGACGTGCTTTATCTGCATCGCCTGAAGGCCATTCTGGAACAGCGTCTGGAACGCGAAGGCCGTACGAAACAGGCCGAAGCCTGCTTCAAGTTTCTGCCGACGCGGGCAGAACTCGATCTGATGGGCTGGCCGGAAGACGATATATTCGCCCATAGCTGATCCCGGAGCCCTATGGGCATGGTTTTCCGGGAAAACTGAAAAATGACAGGGCCTCGAGCATGACGCGGCCCTTTTCATGTTTTTCGGTTTACCTCCCTTTAAACCGCCGCATTTATCATTCAGGCGATTGATCATATCAAAAGCATTCAGAGCGCGGATAAAGCCATGTCAGACTGACTGATCAAGACACATTTATCGCCCTGAATGGTAATGAAAACGGTAGATCAAGGCGCTTATGGCATCGCGTGACCGCAATAATGGACGCATCGAACCGCGTTTTGGCGATGACGACGAACGTGACGAAGATGATTTCCGGATCGACGAGGAGGATCGCATGGCCGCATCCCGCCGTCGCGGGCGAAAATCGTCTGACGAGCGCGAACCTCGCGGTTCCCGCCGCAGACGCAGGAAGTCGCGTAGGCCTTTCGGCCTGATCCGGCGCGCCGTTTACTGGTCGCTCGTGCTGGCGCTGTGGGGCGGCATCGCCTTTGCCGGCCTGATGGTCTATTTCGCCGCCAAGATGCCGCCAACGGCTGAATGGGTCATTCCCGATCGTCCGCCCAATGTGCGCATCGTCGATGTCAATGGCGAGCTGATTGCCAATCGCGGCACCACCGGCGGCCAGGCGGTCAGCCTTGCCGAAATGTCGCCCTATATTCCGCAGGCCGTCATCGCCATTGAAGACCACCGTTTCTATTCGCATTTCGGCATTGATCCGATCGGTCTTGCGCGCGCTGTTGTCACCAATCTGACAACCGGGCGCACGGCACAGGGTGGCTCAACCCTGACACAGCAGCTTGCCAAGAACCTGTTTCTGTCGCCCGAGCGCACGATTGAGCGCAAGGTACAGGAAGTCATGCTGGCACTCTGGCTGGAGCAGAAATATACCAAGGATCAGATTCTGGAGATGTATCTGAACCGCGTCTATCTCGGTTCGGGCGCCTTTGGCGTGGATGCAGCCTCGCGGCGTTATTTCAACAAATCGGCCAAGGACGTGAACCTCATGGAGGCGGCAACGCTGGCAGGGCTGCTCAAGGCGCCGTCGCGTCTGTCGCCCGCCCGCGATCCGGAAGCAGCAGCAGCCCGCGCCAGGCTGGTGCTTGCCGCCATGCGCCGCGAAGGCATGATTGACGATAAGGAACTGGCCATTGCCGAAAGCGAACCACCCGCGCGCCCAGCCTCCTTCTGGCAGGGCTCGGAAAATTTTGTCGCCGACCGCGTGGTTGCCGAGCTTCCGGCCCTCATTGGCGAAGCAAAGAGCGACATCACTGTCTACACGACGATTGACCTCAATCTTCAGCGCGTTGGCGAGGAGGCGATCAAGGACCAGATCGCGCAGAACGGCAAGAAGATGAATGTGAGCCAGGGCGCACTGGTTTCGATCGACAATACCGGCGCCATTCGCGCCATGGTGGGTGGCGTTGACTATGCGGCAAGCCAGTTCAACCATGTCACGGAAGCCAAACGCCAGCCGGCATCGAGCTTCAAGCCATTCGTCTATCTGACGGCAATCGAACAGGGCCGCACGCCCAATTCGGTGCGCAATGATGCGCCGGTGCGCATCGGCAAATGGACGCCGAGCAACGACAATGGCAAGTATATGGGCGAAGTCACGCTTGCGACCGCACTTTCCCATTCGCTCAATTCGGTTTCCGCCCAGCTTGTGATGGAAGTCGGTCCCGAAGCCGTGGTGGATACGGCGCATCGCCTTGGCATTGAATCCAGGCTTGAGCCCAATGCGTCGCTGGCGCTTGGCACATCCGAGGTTACGCTGCTGGAACTGACCGATGCCTATGTGCCCTTTGCCAATGGCGGCTTCCGCGCGCCGGCCTATCTGATCACCAAGGTGACCGATGCCGATGGCAATGTGCTCTATCAGCGGTCGGAAGGCGTCGGCCCGCGGGTGCTGGACGACAGAAGCCTTGGCATGATGAATGCCATGCTGCGCCGCACCGTGGAAGATGGCACAGCCAAACGCGCCGCCTTTGGCTGGCCTGCCGCCGGCAAGACCGGCACCAGCCAGAATTTCCGCGATGCGTGGTTTATCGGCTATACTTCCAATCTCACCACCGGCGTGTGGTTCGGCAATGATGACGGCAAGCCGATGAAGCGGGTGTTTGGCGCAACCCTGCCTGTCAATGCGTGGAAGGCCTATATGAAGGCTGCGCACAAGGGCGTGCCGATTGCCGAACTGCCCGGCCATTATGACATTGAAAATGTCCTGCCCGGCGGCAGCGACGGCATGTTTGACCCCGATCAGCCAATGGACCCGAACATGATGCCGCAGGGCAGCTATGATCATCAGCCAGCCCTGCCGGAAGATGACGGCTATTGGCCGCCAGCACCGGCAGCACAGGCGCCGGGCTATCCGGCACACAATGACGGCCTTGCGTCGCCGCCCGGCAATGTCAGCGGCAGACAGCGTGGTTCAACCACCCTGCTCGACATCATCATGGGCAATTAGCAGGACTGCTGCCCGCCCCTGAGCCATCCCTGCACAGCATGGCGCAAAGCAAGAATTCCACTCGAATTCCTGACATGCTTGGTCTATTTATGGAATCCTGCACATCGGCCCGAAAATCAGAACCGCTTTTCGGCAAGCACGATGCGTAAAACAATAGCCTAGAGCATCATGTGCAGCCGAAAGGATGCACGGCGCTCTAATGAGGTTGCCATGTCACAAGTCTGCCCAATTACTGGATTTTCGACCGAAACCCCGCCAACACAGGATGGCGAACGCAAGACTCTGGTTCTGACTGGCGCAAGCCGCGGTATCGGCCATGCGACAGTGAAGCGTTTCTCGCGCGCTGGCTGGCGAGTAATCACCTGCTCCCGACAGGATTTTTCCCAAGACTGCCCATGGCCTGCCGGGCCCGAAGACCATATCAAGGTTGATCTCTCCGATGCCGAGGACATTGGCAGGGCGATCGCCGAAATCCGCCGCCGTCTGGAAGCCGATGGCAGCAAGCTGCATGCATTGGTCAACAATGCCGGCATCTCGCCCAAGGCGGAAGGCGGCAAGCGCATGAACTCCATCGAAACACCAATGGCAATCTGGCGCGACGTGTTTCAGGTCAATTTCTTTGCACCCATCATGCTGGCGCGCGGCCTGTTCAAGGAACTGGAAGCAGCCAAGGGTTCGGTCGTCAATGTGACCTCCATCGCCGGCAGCCGCGTCCATCCTTTCGCCGGTACCGCCTATGCCACCTCCAAGGCGGCTCTTGCTGCGCTTACCCGTGAAATGGCATCCGATTTTGGTCCCTATGGCATTCGCGTCAATGCAATTGCGCCGGGCGAAATCGAAACCTCCATCCTGTCGCCCGGTACGGAAAAGCTGGTGGAACAATTGCCCATGCGCCGTCTTGGCCAGACGTCGGAAGTGGCCGAAACCATCTATTTCCTATGCACCGACGCCTCATCCTATGTGACGGGTGCAGAAATTCACATCAACGGCGGTCAGCACGTATGATATGGCGCGGTCAGCGTCATATATGATATGCGCAGACCCGGTATTAAATCGATTGAAGCGGGAGGAACTGATGATACTGTGCTGTGGCGAGGCCCTGATCGACATGCTGCCGCGCGAGACGGCAGGCGGAGAGACGGGATTTGTGCCCCATGCAGGCGGATCGGTCTTCAATAGCGCCATTGCGCTTGGGCGGCTCGGGGTGAAGACCGGTTTTTTCTCCGGCCTTTCATCGGACTTTCTGGGTGACATCCTGCGCGATACGCTGGCACGTTCCAATGTCGATTATTCCTTTGCCAGGATCGCCGACCGCCCGACCACGCTGGCCTTTGTGCGGCTTGTCGATGGGCAGGCGCGCTACGCCTTCTATGATGAAAATACCGCTGGCCGAATGCTGGCGGAAAGCGATCTGCCCGTACTCGATGACAGTATCGAGGCCATGCTGTTTGGCTGCATCAGCCTGATTTCCGAGCCTTGCGGCAGTGTCTATGAAAAGCTGATGACGCGCGAGGCGGCACGCCTCGTCATGTTCCTCGATCCCAATATCCGCGCAAGCTTCATCACCGACCGGGAAAGCCATCTTGCCCGCATGAAACGGATGATCGCGCTTGCCGATATTGTCAAACTGTCCGACGAGGATCTTGCCTGGTTTGGCGAACAGGGCAGCCATGCTGAAATTGCCGCGCGCTGGCTGAAAATGGGGCCGAAACTGGTGGTGATCACCAGGGGCGCGCATGGGGCGGATGCCTATAGCCGGAACCATACCGTGCATGTTCCGGGCGTGAAGGTGGATGTGGTTGATACGGTCGGCGCTGGCGACACGGTCAATGCCGGGATACTGGCAAGCCTGAAGGCCCAAGGCCTGCTCGGCAAGGACGCCATTGCAGGCCTGAGCGAAGAGGCCATCCATTCGGCCGTTGCCTATGGCGTGCGGGCTGCCGCCGTCACCGTCTCGCGCGCCGGCGCCAATCCGCCATGGCTGCATGAAATGCAGGACTAATCCTCCCCCAATTCACACCCCCCACAAAATTACCGTCTTGTGCCAATAAGTGGTGGAACATCATGAGGATATAAAGGGTCAGACCATTGGACGTTCTACGCATTGCAGCCTTTTCGCAGGGTAATCAGGGCGGAAACCCCGCCGGTGTGGTCATTGAAGAACACTTGCCGCCGGCAGACATGATGCAGGTCATTGCCCGTGAAGTCGGCTTTTCGGAAACCGTCTTTGCCATGCCGGAAGGCAATGGCTGGCGCGTGCGCTATTTTGCGCCGGAAATGGAAGTGCCGTTTTGCGGCCATGCAACTATTGCGCTTGGGGTTGCGCTCGCCATGCGCGAGGGCGATGGGCGCTTCATCCTGCACCTCAACCATGACACGATCAGCGTTGACGGACGCCGGGAGGGCGATCTCTTTGCTGCCAGCCTGCTATCGCCTGCAACGCGCAATCGTGCGGCAACCGACAATGAAACAGAACAGGCCATGGCGCTGTTCGGTTATGAGAAGGATGATCTCGCACCAGACATTCCGCCTGCCCTGATCAATGCCGGGGCGGATCATATTGTGCTGGCCTTGCGCACGCGCGAGAAACTGGCTGCGATGAACTATGACCTCACCCGCGGGCGCGTTCTCATGAACCGGCAGGGCTGGACGACGATTCTGCTCATCCATGCCGAAACGCCGCAGCGCTTCCACAGCCGCAACCCGTTTGCCTCGGGCGGGGTTTATGAAGATCCCGCCACTGGCGCCTCCACGGCTGCCTTTGCCGCTTATCTGCGCGATATTGGCTGGCCGCATGACGGCCGGATCGAAGTCATCCAGGGCGAGGATATGGGCTGCCCGTCGCAGCTATGGGCCAAAATCGGCAATGAACGCGGCGGCCCGATTCGCGTCTTCGGCACGGCAAGACTGATGGATTAAATCAGCCCCCGCATCAGACGCGCACAGTCTGATCGACACGCTGCTCATTGCCAAAGAATTTCAGATAGCGCGCGACTTCCTTCGGATCGCCCGTGGCCTTCTGCGGATTGTCCGACAGTTTCACCGCCGGACGGCCATTGGCATCCGTGACCTTGCAGACCAGCGAAATGGCATTCAGCCCCTCGATATTCTGCGGCGCGCAGCCGGCAAAATCATTGGTGAGATTGGTGCCCCAGCCAAAGCTCATGCGCACGCGGCCATGAAAATGGCGATAGGTCGATTCGATCGTATCGACATCAAGTGCATCCGAGAAAATCAGCAGTTTTTCGCGCGGATCCTTGCCCTTGGATTTCCACCATTCAATGATGCGCTCACCGCCTTCGATCGGCGGGGCGCTGTCTGGGCGAAAGCCTGTCCAGTCTGCCACCCAGTCCGGCGCATTGCGCAGGAAGGCCGCCGTGCCAAAGGCATCCGGCAGGACGATCAGCAGATTGCCGCCATAATAGCGGTTCCAGTCCTGCAAAACGCGATAAGGCGCGGTGCGCAGTTCCTCGTCTGTGGTGGCAAGGGCCGCCAGCACCATGGGCAATTCATGCGCATTGGTGCCGAGCGCTTCCAAATCGGTATCCATGGCAAGCAGTACATTGCTGGTGCCGGTGAAGGCATCACCAATGCCTTCCTTCAATGCCTCGACACACCAGCGCTGCCACAGGAAGGAATGTCGGCGGCGCGTGCCGAAATCCGAGATTTTCAGATCAGGCAAGGCGCGCAGACGTTCCACCTTGCTCCACATCTTGGCCTTGGCGCGGGCATAGAGCACATCGAGCGAAAAGGGGCCGAGATTTTTCATCGCCGCGCGCGAGCGCAGCTCGTTGATGATGGCGAGCGCCGGAATTTCCCACATGGTCGTATGCGTCCAGGGCCCGTGGAAATGCAGCTCATACTGGCCATTGCGGCGGCGCAACTCATATTCTGGCAGCTGGAAATCGGCAAGCCAGCTCAGGAATTCCGGCTGGAAAATCTGCTTGCGGCCATAAAAGCTGTTACCGGCAAGCCAGATCATTTCCTTCTTGGAAAAACGCAATGTGCGGGCATGATCCAGCTGGGCGCGCAATTCACTTTCCTCGATCTCATCGGCCAGACGCACCGAGGTCGTGCGGTTGATCAGCGAAAAGGTCGCATTCACCTTGGGGTACAGCCCCCAGATCATCTGCAGCATCAAGAGCTTGTAAAAGTCCGTATCCAGCAGGCTGCGTATGATGGGGTCAAGCTTCCATGTATGGTTATAAACGCGCCGGGCTATGTCGGTTTTGGCCATTGAGGGCTCCAATGCAGGGAATTACGCTGCCAACGCCAGATTTATACTGAAAAGGCGGGGGGTTCCCGCCTTTTAAAGGTTTCGTCACGCTTTGGGAAGCTCCACCACTATTTCATGCTCACCATCCGGCTTGATGAGCACGCCATCGTCCGGCTTGGTGACCTTGCGGCCATCCAGCTTGATCGCCTTGGCCTTCGCTCCGGCCACGACCCTGATGCGGTAGAGCGTTTCACCGAAGCGCAGTTCGGCCTCATAGCCATCCCATTCCGGCGGCAGCACCGGATCAAGATGCAGCCGGTCGCCGCGCCGCTTGATGCCGAGAATGCCCTCGGTTGCCACGCGATAGAACCAGCCGGCAGAGCCCGTATACCATGTCCAGCCGCCCTGGCCGCGGCGCGGCTCGACCGAATAGATGTCAGCGGCAATGACATAGGGTTCGACGCGGTAGACATCCGGGTTGCGGCCATGGTTGACCGGGCTGATCAGCGAGAACAGCCGCCAGGCTTCCGCCGCCTTGCCCATGCGGGCAAGCGCCAGAATGGCCCAGGTTGCGCCATGGGTATATTGGCCACCATTTTCGCGCACACCGGCCGGGTAGCCCTTGATATAGCCCGGCTCCTGCTCGCTCTTGTCAAAGGGCGGCGTGAAGAGGCGCAGCAATTCGCCCTCTTCATCCAGCAGGTGCCTTTCAAGCGAAACCATCGCCTGCTCGGCACGCTTTGGATCGGCAACGCCCGACAGAACGCTCCACGACTGGGCAATCGCATCGATCTGGCATTCGTCGCTGTCCTTCGAGCCAAGCGGTGCGCCATTGTCGTAGAAGCCGCGGCGATACCATTCGCCATCCCAACCATCGCGGTCGAGCGCCTTGATGAGGCTTTCCAGATGTTTCGACCAGCGGGCAACGCGATCCTTGTCCTTGCGCGCCTCGGCAATCGGCAGGAAGGCCTTCAGCGTATAGGCAAGGAACCAGCCAAGCCATACGCTTTCGCCCTGTCCATGTACGCCGACAAGGTTCATGCCGTCATTCCAGTCGCCACCAAGCATCAACGGCAGGCCATGCTTGCCGGTGCGCTTGATGGCAAGGTCAAGCGCCAGCGCGCAATGTTCATAAAGGCTTGCCGTCTCCCTGGAGATTTCCGGCTGATAGAAGGCATCATGTTCGCCCTCTTCGAGGGTACGGCCTTCAAGGAAAGGCAGTTTCTCATCGAGAATCGAGCGGTCACCCGTGGTCTCGACATAAAGCGACGTGCCATAGCCAAGCCAGACCACATCATCCGAGATCAGCGTGCGCACGCCCGCCCCCGTGCCAGGCAGCCACCAATGCTGGACATCGCCCTCGGGAAACTGGCGCGAGGCGGCATTGAGGATCTGTGCCCGTGCCAGCGACGGATCAATAAGCAGCAGCGACAGCGTGTCCTGCAACTGGTCGCGGAAACCGAAGGCGCCCGATGCCTGATAGAAGGCGGCACGCGCCCAGATGCGGCAGGCAAGCGCCTGATAAGGCAGCCAGCCATTGACCATGAGGTCGAAGGCCGGATCCGGCGTCTTCACCTGGACATGGCTGAAGAAGTCCCGCCACTGGCGCCTTGTCGCGGCAAACTTGTCCTCGAACGAAACCTTGCGGTTTTCGGCAACCAGCGCCCTGGCCGCAGCCTGATTTTCCGCATTGCCCATAAGGAAGACGACTTCGCGCGATTCACGCGGATCGATCTCGATATCAATGGCAATGGCAGCGCATGGATCGCGACCGGCCTCGACCGTGTTTGACAGCGTCTTGCCCTGCAGCACGACTTCCGGCAGATCGACAGAGCCGGTCGAGCCGATGAATTCGCTGCGATCGGCCGTGACCGATTGCGGCGTTTCACTGGCTGCAAAGAAGGCGATCTGGCCGGACTTGTCCGGGTGATATGGATTGCCGGCAAACAGCGCGCCCAGTTCCGCATCATGCGACGGCACGATGAACGGTACATTCTTCGAGCGTTCATTGCCCAGCGCCCATTCGACATAGCCATAGATGCGCAGCTTGCGCTTCGAGCGGCCATTATTGGAAATGGTCAGGCGTGAGAAGCGCACCGGCCTTTCGACATCGACAATATGGGTGAGGTCGAGCAGCAATTCGCCATGGCGTGAGGAGAAACTGGAGAAGCCATGGCCATGGCGCGCCTCATAGGTCACGCTTTCATCGCGCACCACATTGGCGGTTGGCGCAAAGCTGCGGCCAGTCTCGCGGTCAAGAATATAGATCGCCTCTCCCGGACGATTGACCACCGGATCATTGGCCCACGGCGTGAGCTGATAATCGCGGCTGTTGCCGGCCCAGGTGAAGCTCGTTCCTTCCGCTGAGACATGGAAGCCGAAGGATGGATTGGCAATCACATTGATCCATGGGTGCGGCGTGGTGGTGCGGCCATTCAAACGCACGACATAGCTGCCATCCTCGGCAAAGCCGCCATAGCCGTTCCAGAATTTCAGATCATCGCCATCTGGACGCGGACGCTCCGGCGCGCGCCTGACGACAGGGAAACGCTTTTCCTCCTGTCCGCGCTCCGCCGTAGCCTGGCCAGCCGCGCCAAGGCCACTGGCGGCCTGTGGCAGGGCGGCCGCCTTGTCACTGCGGGCGGCAAGGTCGCCGGAGATTTCCTCATTGCGGCGCAGCTGTTCGGCAAGCGAACCGTTCTGCGCATGCATGACAATGCGTGCGGAGGCGAGCAGCGTATTGTAGCTTTCCTCGCTCATCTGGTCGCGGCGCACCGCAAAGATGTGCGGCAGACCACCGCCGCGGGCGCGGAAGCCTTCCACGATCCATTCAATGGCGCGCTGCGTATCCTGCGCATAGGAGAAGGCGCGTTCATTGATCGCCACCACGTCAACAATCAGCCCCTTGCTGCGCCAGTATTCCTGTGCCCTCAGCACGCCGCGCAGCACATCGAGATCGGCCTCATTGTCGATGCGCAGGGCAAAGATCGGATTGTCGCCGGAAATCGACATTGGCCAGAGATCGGACTGTTTGCCAAGGCCGCTGGCGATGGTCTCCGGCGGCTGGCGCAGGGTGCGTTCCGGGTAAAGCAGATAGGTCGCAGCCTTCTGATAGTCGGCCGCTTCCGCAGGCTTGATGCCGATATGGTAGAGCTGCACCTGCGAGCTCGTCCAGGACAGGGCATATTCGCGCACGAAGGTTTCCGGATGGCGATGGCTGGCCACGGCCTGTTCCACCGCCTCGCGGCTTCCGCCGGCGAAAGTCCAGAACACGAGGCTCACCTTCTTGTGTGCCGGCACACGGACGCGGGTGCGCACCGAGGCGATCGGATCGAGCGTGCAGCCCTGGCTGCCGCCATAAGGTGCATCCGGCTCGAAGACGATTGGATTGCGCAAGGTGCGGCCACGGCCGATGAAAGCGCGGCGGTCGGTTTCGGCCGCCGTTTCGCGCACGCCCCCCGTCAGATCCGCCACAAAATGCGCGACATGGATATCCGGGTCCTTCGGCGAGCGCTTGCGGCGCTTGGCATAGATGGTCGAACCATTGTCGGCAATTTCGGTCTCGACGAACATCTTGGCAAAGGCCGGATGCGCGGCATCGCTGGCGCTGTCATTCAGCACCAGTTCGGCATAGGAGGTCACCTCGATGATGCGGTCGCGCGCCGAGGTGTTGATGATGTCGAGCCTGCGACCCTCGCCATCCGAATCGGAAGTGACAATGACTTCCACCACCGTCTTGATGTCGCCGGCAGTCTTGTAGAATTCGGCCTTGTCTTCGGTGAAGACGGTCTTGGCCTCTTCATCCGGATTGCGGACAGGCTCGCCCGTCGCCGACCAGAAATAGCCGCTTTCCATATCGCGCAGGAACAGGAAGGTGCCCTGCAGATCTTCCGTCGCATCGGCATGGAAGCGGGTAATGTCCCAATTGTGCCAGCGGCTGTAGCCCGAACCATTGGCCGTCAGCATCAGCGCATATTGTCCGTTGGACATCATATGCGTGGTGCGCGGCGCCTTGAACGGCTTGTCGATGATGCGCATGGGCGCATCGTCGAAACCACCGGAATCCACACGCATCGGGTTTTCCGTCTTGGCGTAGATCATCGGGATTTCGCGCGGCGCCTTTTCCTGCAGCAGGAGTTCGGCTGCCTCGATCACCGGATCGGAATGGAAGCGTTCGCGCATGCGGCCTTCAAAGATGACATTGTTGACCGCGATGATCGACATGCCATGGTGGTGGGCATAATAGTTCTTCACCACGGCACAGGTTTCGCCCTCACGCACACGCGACGGGGTGAAGTCAACCGCATCATGGAAGCCATAACGGCCAAGCGCGCCGAGCTTTTCCAGCCGCTTGAGGTTCGCAACCGCCGCCGCAGGCTGATATTGTGCGGCAAGCAGGCTGGCATAAGGCGCAATCACCGCATTGCGCGACAGGCCGCGCTGAAGCCCGAGATTTGGCACGCCGAAGTTTGAATACTGGTAGTTCATATGCGCATCGCGCGCATTGAAGGCAGCTTCCGAAATGCCCCAGGGCAGACCGCGCGAGGTGGCATATTCGATCTGGCGCTGCACGATGAGCTTGTTGGTCTGGTCAAGCAGCGAGCCGAGCGGTTCGGACATGACCAGCGGCGGCATCAGATATTCGAACATCGAGCCGGACCAGGACAGAAGCGCTCCCTTCCAGCCCACCGGCACCAGAAGGCGGCCAAGCTTGAACCAGTGTTCAACCGGCACGTCGCCCTTGGCAATGGCAAACAGGCTGGCCAGACGCGCTTCGGAAGCCAGAAGGTCGTAGCAGCTTTCGTCGAGTTCATTTTCCTGTACGCGGAAGCCGATCGACAGAAGCCGGCGCTCCTTGCGTTCAAGGAAGCCGAACTGCATGTCAAAGGCAAGCTGGCGGGCGCGGGCGGCCAGATCACGCAGACGCTCACGCAGCGCATCCGTATCATGTTCGCCAATGGCGTCATTGGTATGCGCTTCGCAGGTCTCGACCAAAATATGCGTCCATTCCCTGGCCTCGGCGCTGTCCTGGGTCTGGATTTCACCATCCAGCTCGTCCATCAGCCGCTCGATATCCTGCGCAAACAGGGTCAGGTTGATGGTGCGGAAGGATGCCGTTTCCGGCTCTTCCTTCATCATGCGCACGGCGCGGCGGAAATTGGCGATGCGTTCTTCCAGCCGACGGCGCAGCGGGCGCAGGATACGACGGTCGTCCGGGATCTTGGCGATCGTTTCTTCCAGGATGGCATTGACGTCGAGAATGCCGTCAAGATCGGCCTGGACATAGACGGATGGGGCTTCGGCCCATTCTTCCAGCGCCGAGGAGAGTGTCACCAGATGGCCGGCCAGATTGCCGCTATCGACTGCCGAGACATAGAGCGGGCGCAGCGGGGTCAGCGTATCGGTCTCATACCAGTTGTAGAGATGGCCCTGATATTTTTCCATCTTCTCCAGGGTCTGGATGGTCGCCTCGATACGGTCGACCGTCTCGTCAAAGCCGATCCAGCCAAAATCACGTGCCGCGACCACCGAAAGCAGATAGACGCCGATATTGGTCGGCGAGGTGCGGCGGGCAAGGATCGGCGCCGGATCTTCCTGGAAATTGTCTGGCGGCAGGTGGTTGTTTTCCGCATTGGCAAATTCGGCAAAATAACGCCAGGTACGCCGCGCATAGCGGCGCAGCGCATTCCTGTCCGAGGACAGCACTTCCAGCGTATCCTGCGGCTTTGCCGAACGGCTGACCAGCCAGGCAATCAGCGGCGATACGAACCAGATCACGGCAAATGGTGCCGCGATGATGGCCGACGGGCTTTGGGCCGCCAACGGAAACAGGATGGCAAGGACAGCGATGGCAAGGGCCGGCCACATCAGCTGGATATAGAACAGCAGCGTATCGGGTGAAGCCTTGGCCTGAGCGGCCGTGCGCCATTCCAGAAGGTCACGGCGCGAGACAAACAGGCGGTAAAGCGTGCGGATGATCGCATCCGCCATCGAATAGGCCGTATGGGCAAGGAAGGTGGTGCGCAGCGCCACATCCGCCGTGCCAAGCGCCACATCGGTCAGCACCGACTGGGCATGGCCCTTCAGCGAATAGTCCATATTGACCGGAATCAGATTGGCCAGAATGCCAAAGGTCGGCGCCACGAACATGCTGACAATGAGGAAAAGCTGCCAGACAGCCGCCACGCCAAGCGGCAGCACGCTCCAGCCGACGATGGAGGCAATCAGCCACAGGATCGGATTGAGTGAGCGGCGCAGATTGTCCACCATCTTCCAGCGCGTGATATTGCTGATGCCGCGATTGGTGGAGAAAAGCCATGGCAGAAGCTGCCAGTCGCCGCGCGTCCAGCGGTGATGGCGCGAGGCATCGACATTATAGCCGGTCGGATAGTCTTCAACGACTTCCACATCCGTCACCAGCGCACAGCGCACATAGCCGCCTTCCAGAAGGTCGTGGCTGAGCAGCGTATTGTCCGGCACGCGGCCCTTCATCGCCGCTTCAAAGGCATCGATGTCATAAAGCCCCTTGCCGGTGAAGGTGCCCTCGCCCAGCAGATCCTGATAGGTATCGGACACGGCAAAGACATAAGGATCAATGCCGCGATTGACCGAGAAGACGCGCTGCAGGAACGAAGCCTCGTCGCCCGTGGTGAGCGACGGCGTGACGCGCGGCTGCAAAATGCCATAGCCGCGGGTGACCGTGCCGGTCTTCGGGTCGATGACCGGGCGGTTGATCGGATGGTTGAGCTTGCCGACCAGATGGGTGACCGCTTCCGGCGTCAGGCGCGTATCGGCATCAAGCGTCATGACAAACTTGATGTCCTTTGGCAGGCGTTCATCCGCCGGGAAGAAGGTAGTATCCTGATCGCCGCGCAGAAGCAGGTTGAGCTCATGCAGCTTGCCGCGCTTGCGCTCCCAGCCCATCCAGCATGACTGTTTTTCGTTATAAAGCCGTCGACGGTGCAGCAGGAAGAAACGCGGCTGGCCGTCGCCGGTATAATGCGCGTTCAGCTTGGCGATTTCCTCGCGTGCATATTCATAGATTTCCATGTCGGCAGGCGAAATTTCCTGCTGGGAATCCGTCCAGTCACTGACCAGCGCGAAATAGATCTCGCCACGCGGATTGGTCAGATAATGCACTTCCAGATTGCGGATCTGCTCATCCACCGAGTCGCGTGAAGTAATGAAGGTCGGCACGGCCACAAGCGTGCGCGCCTCGGCCGGCACCCCGTCCTTATATTCAAAGCCCACAAGGCGCGTTGGCTGGACAAAGCGCGGCACCAGCGCATTGAACAGCGAATAGGCCGCATCCATGGCTGGAAACAGCGCCAGAAGCGTGAACAGCGTGCGCAGTTCGGCCGAAAGGCCCGCGCGCATCATGAGATAATGGGTGAGGCACAGAATGATGACCGTGAAGATCGCGGTCGGAATGAACAGGCCCCACAGGCCAAGCCCGCGATAAAAACGCAGCAGGCGCACGCTGAGCGGCGCACGATAGCCGCAGATCCTTTCCAGCTCCTTGCGCCCATCGCCGGACAGATAATAAGCAAGCGAACCGGCGATGGCCTCTTCGCCATTGCCTGCCGCCACGGCATGGCTGCCTTCTGATGCCAGCTTGAGTGCCGCCCAGGCGATGTCGATCTCACTCATATTGGAGTGGCGGGCAAGCTGCTCGATCGTGACGCGATAGGCATTGCGCGAGTGAAAATCGAGCAGTTCGAAATCGCTGTGATCGCGCAGGATCGCATCGACCTCATTGACGGTTTCAAACCATGTTTCCCAGTCGATGTCGTCAATCGACTTAAGACTGCGGATGATGTTGCCCATCGTCACACCGCCGGTCGACTGGCGGGCGTGTTCTTCGACGATGGCATCTTCGGCATGGCTGCCTGCCTTGTCCAGAATGCGCTCCAGCCAGTCGGCGGCCGGTGTCGTATCGATGGATGCATTGCGCAGACGATAGAGAAGATGGGTGGCGAAGGTGCTGTCGGCGGCCACCTGTTCATATTGCGCCAGAACCGAATCAAGATCGCCACTTTCAAGGGCGACCACGATGCGGTCTGCCGCCGTATTGGCGAGATTGCGCATGGTGCGCGCGCGATCAACGCGCATCGCAAGACGGCGCGCATTTTCGATCAGTACATAGCGCACCGCCGATGGCAGGGCCCACAGCTCACCGATCTTCAGCGGCTCGACAGACTGGAAGCCATTGACGATGGCCGTCAGGGTCGTCAACGAGAAATTGCTGTCGGTATGGGCGACATAGAGCCAGGCCAGCGCAAAGATGCGTGGCATGTCGGGGATTGCCTTGTAGACCGGCAGTTCACGGATGAACTTGCGCGGCAGGTCTCGGCGGGTTTGCTGGACGTTCTTGTCGATCTGGTAATGGTTATCAAGCAGCCATTGCGCGGCTGGCGTGATCGTCTCACCCTGACGTGAGGCCGCATCAGCGGCGCGATAGGCATGCAGAATGAGCTTGCCATTTTCTGACAGGCGCTTGTCGAACGGAAAAGCCAGATAAGCTGGAAGGGGCAGGTCTTCGCCGCGCGCAACGGTTGCGGCGAGTTCATAAAGCTCCTGCTCTGACTGATATGGCGCGCGAATCGGAACCGGCAACTCGGCCGGAATCTGCAGGACGCCATCCGGAGCGTTTTTTTTCTGCCCCGATTTTTTCAGGACTGACTTTTCTTTTGAACTGGATAGCGAAGAAGACAATTCGGGCATCTGCCTTAACAGCCTTTCCGAGAAGAATGATCGATATCGGCGGGGGATGGCAGGCCATGTTGCAAGCCAGCCATATTGGGTACCCTTCTTGCCTGTAGCATTCGTCCAAAATGCGACGGCAAAATGTGCTGATATTCAAACCGTTTAAATCGCAACGCACAAATCATTCCGACTGGTAATGTTGCGTTATAAACCCAAGGTTCCATTCAAACCCAACCGACTGAAAATAACAATAGTCCTGCGGCAAAAACAGGCCTTTGCGCAAGCGCGGAAACTGTGCCGCGGATGCGGGAACACGCAGTCTCATCGCCCCGGAAACCGGCACGGAGCGGCAAAAAGAAAGCCATTTGCCCACCTGTCACGGGCAAATGGCATTTGCATATCCGGATCGGGAGAATCAGCCGTTTTTCGCAAAGACCTTCCAGTAACGCGGGCGGAAGGCCAGACGACTCTTGTCGGTGGCCGGATGATCGGCCGGAATTTCGATTTCGACACGATTCCGCGCGCCGCCGATTTCCAGTTCCACCCGGCGCTTGGCACCGGAACGGCGGCTGGTGATCACGGTACCAACCAGACAGCCACCGCAATCGCCCAGCAGATCGACATCATGCGGACGGAAGAACAGCTGCGCATCGCCATCCGGCACATCTGTCGCTTTCAGGCCGATCGTGCGGTCGGCAAGCCAGACCTCGCCCTTTTCGACCCGTACCGGCAGCGCGCTCGATTCACCGATGAAGCCATAGACGAATGGCGAATTGGGATTGTCATAGATCTCGTCCGGCGTGCCGATCTGTTCAATGCGGCCCTGGCTCATGACAACGACACGGTCGGCCAGTTCCAGTGCCTCATCCTGATCATGGGTGACGAATACGGTTGTATGACCGGTCTTGTCATGGATCTCGCGCAGCCAGCGACGCAGTTCCTTGCGCACCAGCGCGTCCAGCGCGCCGAATGGCTCGTCCAGCAGCAGCACCCTCGGTTCGATCGCCAGGGCACGGGCAAGCGCCACGCGCTGGCGCTGACCACCCGACAATTGCGCCGGATAGCGTTTTTCCAGCCCCTTGAGCTGCACCAGATCGAGCAGTTCCAGCGCGCGCCGGTTGATTTCCTGTTTCGACGGGCGGATCGCGCGGCGGCGAACCTTGAGGCCAAAGCCGATGTTTTCCGCTACCGTCATGTGGCGGAACAGGGCATAATGCTGGAAGACGAAGCCGACATTGCGCTCCTGCACCGTCTTGTGCGAAGCATCCTCATCGCCAAAATAGATCGTGCCCTCCGTTGGCGTTTCAAGCCCGGCAATCAGGCGCAGAAGCGTTGTCTTGCCTGAACCGGACGGCCCAAGCAGGGCAATCAGTTCGCCGGAGCGAATGTCCAGCGAGATATTGTGCAAGGCGGGGAAACGGGAAAATTCCTTCCGAACGCCAGCAACCCGAACTTCCATATATCTTCCCTCTTAAACCACCGCGACAGCGGCATTCCTTCTCGCCATCAGATGGCATTTCCGATTTCCAGTTTGCTGTTGCGCAGCATCCATTTCCGTCCGTCATCCAGAGCGAACCAGATTTTCCGCACACATGCTGAATGCTTCAACATCTTGTTTTTTCGCAGTTCCAGACGGAAAACAGTTCCCACTTTTCCTGAAACCGCTATAGCCGAAACAGCGCCCGGCCAGAACGGAAAAATTCCCTTTTCGACTTTTCAAATCTTTCAGCGTCCTCTGCCGATTGCCACGAGTTCATCCCCATAGCGCAATTCCAGCAATTTCTTGATGGCCAGCGTGAACAGCGCCAGAAAGGCCAGCAGGGATGCCACCGCAAAAGCCGCAACGAAATTATATTCATTATAGAGAATTTCGACATGCAGCGGCATGGTATTGGTTAGCCCGCGAATATGACCGGATACCACGGAAACGGCACCAAATTCGCCCATGGCGCGCGCATTGCACAACAGAACGCCATAAAGCAGGCCCCATTTGATATTGGGCAAGGTGACATAGCGGAACGTCTGCCAGCCATTGGCGCCAAGCGAAATGGCCGCCTCCTCATCGCCCGTACCCTGTTCCTGCATCAGCGGAATGAGCTCGCGCGCAACGAAAGGAAAGGTGACAAACAGCGTCGCCAGAACAATACCCGGCACGGCAAACAGGATTTCAATGCCATGGCGTGCCAGCCACGGCCCAAGCAGACTCTGGCTTGAAAACAGAAGCACAAAGACCAGGCCCGAAATCACCGGTGAAATCGAAAATGGCAGATCGATCAGGGTGGTAAACAGCGCCTTGCCCTTGAACTCATATTTGGCGATCGCCCATGCCGCACAAACGCCGAACACCAGATTGAGTGGCACGGCAATGGCGGCAACCGTCAGCGTCAGCCGGATCGACGCCCAGGCATCCGGTTCAAGGATGGCCTCCAGATATTCGCCTGCCCCCTTGCGGAAGGCTTCCGCGAAGACGGCAACCACGGGCAGGATGAGAAACAGCGACAGAAAGCCAAGCGCCACAATGATCAGCCCAATGCGCGTGGCCAGGCTTTCCGTGACGGCCCTGTTGCCGTGGCTGAAATCATGATCACTCGCCATGGCCATATCTCCGTCGCGACCAGGTCTGAATGAGATTGATGACGAGCAGCATCAGGAATGACAGCACCAGCATGACACAGGCCAGCGCCGTTGCCCCGGCATAGTCATATTCCTCCAGCCGGACGACAATCAGCAGCGGAGCGATCTCCGATACATAAGGCGTGTTGCCGGCAATGAAGATGACCGAGCCATATTCCCCCACCCCGCGCGCCAGGGCGAGCGCAAAACCGGTAAGGACTGCCGGCTGAAGGCCCGGCAACAGAACGCATGCGATGGTCTGCAACCGCGATGCCCCAAGGGTTGCAGCCACCTCCTCAACGTCGAGGCTGATTTCCTCCATGATTGGCTGCACGGTGCGCACGACAAAGGGAAGGCCAATGAAGATCAGGGCAACGACAATGCCTGCGCGGGTAAAGGCGATGCGGATATCAAATGGTGCAAGCAGGCTGCCGATCCAGCCATTCGGCGCATAGATGGCAGCCAGCGAAATACCCGCCACTGCCGTTGGCAGGGCAAAGGGAATATCGACAATCGCATCAACAAGACGGCGGCCAGGAAAGCGGTAACGTACCAGAACCCACGCCAGAATGACGCCGAAAAACACATTGACGAGTGCAGCAATCAGCGCCGTACCGAAGCTGGTTTCAAGCGCCTTGATCGTGCGTTCATCGGTCACGATTCTCCAGAAACCGCTGAAGCCAACCTGTGTCGAATGCAGAACCAGTGCGGCAAGCGGGATCAGGATGAGAAGGGTGAGATAGGCAAGGCTGAACCCGAATGTCAGTCCGAAGCCCGGAAGAACACTTGGCTTTTTCAATCGAAGCCCGGATCTGGCCCTGACGGCGAATGAGGTCATGTGGCGGTTGATTCCTCTCTGCAAACGCTTCCCCAAGCTTTCCCCGCGAATCAAAGCATGGGAATGCCCTCTGTGTCTGTTTCGGCACCCCGTCCGTCCCGAACTGCAGCAGGCCCGGAGGGGCACCTGTCTTCAGTTTGCGCCTGTCTGCAGCGCAGCCAACCGACGCCCGATCCGCTTACCTGACAGGATTGGGCATCGCAGAAGTGTCTGCTATTTTGCCGGCTTGTAAATCTGGTCAAAAGTTCCACCATCACCAAAGTGGTAGGGCTGTGCCTTGGCCCATCCGCCAAAGATCGGATCATCAATGGTGATCAGAGAGACTTGCGGAAATTCCCGGCGCTGGTCAGCCGGGATAATGTCCGGTCTGGACGGACGGTAATAATGTTTGGCCGCAATGGCCTGACCTTCCGGCGAATAGAGATATTCCAGATAGGCTTCAGCCAGTTTGCGCGTGCCATTGGCATCGACATTCTTGTCCACGATGGCAACCGGCGGCTCGGCAAGGATCGATTGCGGCGGAACCACAATATCAAAGGCATTGTCGCCGAATTCGGCGATCGACAGATAGGCCTCGTTTTCCCAGGCCAGCAGAACGTCGCCAAGCTGACGCTGGACGAAGGTTGTGGTCGAGCCGCGCGCTCCCGTATCCAGCACCGGAACATGGCGGAAAAGTTCGGCAATATATTCCTTGATCTTCGCCTCGTCGCCGCCAAATTCCTTGTGCGCCCAGGCCCATGCAGCCAGATAGTTCCAGCGCGCGCCGCCTGAAGTCTTCGGATTTGGCGTGATGACCTCAACGCCTTCCTTTACCAGATCACCCCAATCCCTGATGCCCTTCGGATTGCCCTTGCGCACCAGAAACACGATGGTTGAGGTATAGGGCGCAGAATTGTTCGGCAGGCGCCCGCGCCAATCCTTGTCGATCTTGCCGGAGTGCTCGACAATGGCGTCGATATCGCTCTCAAGCGCAAGCGTGACCACATCCGCCTTGACGCCATCGATCACCGAACGCGCCTGTTTGCCAGAGCCTCCATGCGACGCACGCAGCGTTACATCTTCACCGGTTTGCTGTTTCCAGTGTCTGGCAAAGGCAGCATTATAATCCTTGTAGAGTTCACGTGTCGGATCATATGACACATTGAGCAAGGTCTGACCGGCTAAAGAAGACTGAACCGTTCCTGCAAGAGATGCAGCAGCCACAAATACCGCCAGCGTGAGAGTAAATTTCAAAATCTTCATGACCGCCTCCTGTGTCCATCTGACAGAACAGTAGCAGAGCTGCGCAGTCTTAGGATGCCATAACCGCACCGATATTCAAAACAGCTTCGAAAAATCCATACAGTCCACGCAGGTATGGAAGAAAATTATTTCGCTCTACAGTTGAAAACAACCATCAATCGGAAGATTTGTGCACCAACACGCCCTCTCCCGCAGGGGCATGGCCAAGAGACAGGACAACCGGCGCCTCTGTTCTTGCCGGTTCCATCATGGTGCGGTGCCTTCCTTCCCGCTTGGCCTGGTAGAGGAGCACATCCGCACGCCTGACCGTCTCCCAGAAATCGGTGTCCCGCTGCAAGCGGGCACAGCCAATACTGCAGGTGACACGATGCGACCAGTCCTCGTCGCTGAAATCGGTCTGGCTGACCTGAAGACGCAGCGCCTCCAGCCGTTGAAGGACCGCCTCCTGCGGCAAATCATCCAGAATCAGGATGAATTCCTCGCCGCCAAAGCGGCCAATGATGCGATAGTGCGTGTACAGTTCATTCAGCAATTGTGCAAAGCGGACAAGCACAATATCGCCTGTCGCATGACCATGAATGTCATTGATCTGCTTGAAATGATCGATGTCGCACAGTGCAATCCAGCACGTCCTGCCCGGCCTATGCCATTTCTGGAAGGCATGCAGCATGCCGCGGCGGTTGAGAAGGCCGGTCAGTGGATCCGTATCGCGCTCGTGCTCCATATCCCTGAAATGATCCGAAGCCACCGTGACAAACAGGCTAAAGCCAAGCAGAACGCCACAGATCAGGGCCGTATATTCATTTACCCGCCAGAATGCGGAGTTGTAAAAACTTTCCGCGCTCATGCCAGGAATGACGGAGAACAGGGCCACGACAAGGCGTGGCACGAAATGCAGGCCAACAAGGGTCAACATGATCAGCAGGAGACGATCCGCGACACCATTGTGAAATGTCCGGCGCAAATGCCATGCCGTGATGAACAGGGTCGTGGCAATGCCCGCATTGAGAATGAGCGTGCGCCCCAGGACATTGCGATGGACGTAATAGAAATAGGCAATGCCGCCCAGAACCAGCGCAAAGACAAGGGCAAACTGGCCCCAGGGCGCGGAAATGGCCTGCCGCGTGAGCAGGCCCCGTCCAAACAGGATGACGCCCAGCATGTAAAGCGATGTTGATGCGAGGGCATTCAGCCCCAGATCAGCCGGAACATGCGACAGCTGGACAGCAAAGCTGATGCCAAAAAGTGCGAAGCCCAGCGCATTATAGATGAGATAAGGCGCCCTGCGCACAAAAAACCACAGCATGATAAATGCCGCAGCAAACAATATCAGTACTGGCGGCACCATATAGCGCATCTGGCAGCCAACTTGTTGCAGATTTTCACATTGCAAATTTTGCGTTTTGATTACACAAAAGGCAATATCAGAACAATTCATCTGATTATAAAGTACTAGAATTAATTTACCACTCGACTGATCCACAGATCAGCGCTTGATTTTCCGCCCGGTGCCGTGTTTCAACCAGCCAAGGATGGAGATGGCCGCATGACGAGAAATTTCCATGCTGCCTCGAAAGGATAAGTCATGAAACCCGTTTTCCTTCAGTTGCAATGCACGCCTGGCAAGACCTATGAAGTGGCTGACGAGCTTTTCCGGCGCGAAATCGTCTCCGAACTTTATTCAACCAGCGGTGAATTCGATCTGCTGATGAAGATCTATGTCAAGGAAGGCGAGGATATCGGCAAATTCATCAATGAGAATGTGCTGAACATCCCGCATATCGTACGCTCGCTGACGACGCTCACCTTCACCGCATTCTGAAGCCGGGATTTGACGCAACTGGCGGCGACATGCCGCCAGTTGCCCGCTGCCCGCATCGACCTGCACAAGCGCATCAGCGCAAGCAATTTCATTACGTTTTTGACGTAATTTCTTTTGCAAAATAACAAAGCAGTGCTAGATTGGCCGGACCGGCAAATGCGTCTTGCGCTTTGCCGGGATCTCCTGTGTGTCCGGCGCAGTCAGGCCATGCGCACATGGCCTGAGGTGTGATCGTGCACCAAGCTGGGGCAATTTGTGCTTTGCCAACGGATGCGTTCTGGCATACAGGAAAACACCTTAGTGCAGTTCCAGGAAAAGTGGGAACCGGTTTTCCGTCGGCAACTGCAAAACACTATGTCAGAACAGTTCCTAAAAGGATCGAAAATGCCTCCTTATCGTTCGCGTACAACCACCCATGGCCGCAATATGGCGGGAGCGCGCGGCCTCTGGCGCGCCACTGGCATGAAAGATGAGGATTTCGGCAAGCCGATCATTGCTGTGGTGAATTCCTTCACCCAGTTTGTTCCGGGTCATGTGCATCTGAAGGATCTCGGCCAGCTTGTCGCGCGCGAGATCGAACGCGCCGGCGGCGTTGCCAAGGAGTTCAACACCATCGCGGTCGATGACGGCATCGCCATGGGCCATGACGGCATGCTCTATTCGCTGCCTTCCCGCGAACTGATTGCCGACTCGGTCGAATATATGGTCAATGCACATTGCGCCGATGCAATGGTGTGCATTTCCAACTGCGACAAGATCACGCCCGGCATGCTGATGGCGGCATTGCGCCTGAACATTCCGGTCGTCTTTGTTTCCGGCGGCCCGATGGAAGCCGGCAAGGTTGTCTGGGACGACAAGGTCAAGAAGCTCGACCTCGTTGATGCAATGGTTGCGGCAGCCGATGATCATTACTCCGACGATCAGGTCAAGGCGATTGAGCGTTCCGCCTGCCCGACCTGCGGCTCGTGCTCCGGCATGTTCACGGCCAATTCGATGAACTGCCTCACCGAAGCGCTTGGCCTGTCGCTGCCGGGCAATGGCTCGACGCTGGCAACCCATGCCGATCGCAAGCGCCTGTTCCTCGAAGCTGGCCGCCTGATCGTTGAGCTTGCCCGCCGCTATTATGAACAGAATGACGAAAGTGTCCTGCCGCGTTCGATCGCCACTTTCGAGGCTTTCGAAAATGCCATGACGCTCGACATCGCCATGGGCGGCTCGACCAATACGGTTCTGCATCTGCTGGCAGCCGCACAGGAGGCGGAAGTCAATTTCACCATGGCCGATATTGACCGGCTGTCGCGCCGCGTGCCGGTGCTGTGCAAGGTCGCCCCGGCAGTCAACACGGTGCATATGGAAGACGTCCACCATGCCGGCGGCATCATGGGCATTCTCGGTCAGCTCGACAGGGCAGGCCTGCTGAACACCAGCGTCTCGACGATCCATGCAAAGACCCTGGCCGATGCGCTGGACAAGTGGGATGTCACCCGCACCAATGATGAAGAGGTGCACAGATTCTACCGCGCTGCACCGGGTGGCGTGCCGACGCAGGAAGCCTTCAGCCAGGATCGCCGCTATGACAGCGTCGATACCGACCGCGAAAAGGGTGTCATCCGCTCGAAGGAACACGCCTTCAGCCAGGATGGCGGTCTTGCCGTGCTTTACGGCAATCTCGCCGAGGATGGCTGTATCGTGAAGACGGCCGGTGTGGATGAATCCATCCTGAAATTTTCTGGCCCGGCGCGCATTTTCGAAAGCCAGGATTCGGCCGTTCATGGCATTTTGAACGGCAAGATCAAGCCTGGCGACATCGTGCTGATCCGCTATGAAGGCCCGCGTGGCGGCCCCGGCATGCAGGAAATGCTCTATCCGACCAGCTATCTGAAGTCGAAGGGACTGGGCAAGGCCTGCGCGCTGATCACCGACGGCCGTTTTTCGGGCGGCTCATCGGGTCTGTCGATCGGCCATGTCTCGCCGGAAGCGGCCGAAGGTGGCACGATCGGTCTGGTACGCGAAGGGGATATCATCCATATCGACATTCCAAACCGCACCATCCATCTTGATGTGGACGACGCGACCCTTGCCGCCCGCCGCGCTGAACAGGACGCCAAGGGCTGGAAGCCGGCAGAGGAACGCAAGCGCAAGGTTTCAACCGCACTCAAGGCCTATGCCGCGATGGCAACCAGTGCCGCTTATGGTGCGGTGAGAAAATTGCCGGCATGAATTCAGTCATAAAATCCTGGATTGGAGGCCCCTCAAAGGGGCCTCGGATTGATTACCCTCCCTCTCGTTTTCGGCAGTGGTCGAAAACGAGGGGTTTGCAATCAATCTGCGGGAGCTGACGCTCCCTTATTCATTTTCATAGCCAAAAGCTTTGAGCAAATTGACAAAACCTTTAAGCTGCTTTCCAGACCGGTATTAAAATCGTTCCCTGCCTATCCAAACCAATCCCAGCAACCATCAAAGCTTTCCCTGGCTGGATTCACTTCTGGATATAAAGGACAACATTATAGACATCTGCCCACCTGTATAGACATCTGCCCACCTGTTTAATTGCGTCGCCCAGCAAATCTACCCCCTTGTAATCCGCATTCAAATCCGGGGCCATGGACTTCGCAGCCTGATTCATCCATGCAAAGCAATGCGTAAGCCACATCTGTCATTGCCTTTCCGAAAACTGTTCGGAATATAGGCAAATCCTCTTGTATCCATTGATGACCCTGCCGGGAATATCGGCTCATCCTGACTGAAGGTTACGATTTTCCCATTGGGACCGTCTTGCACAGGCTTGTCACTTTTGCCGTATTAATCTGTAAAAATCAGTTCAGCGCCATCAATCTCACAATGCCTATATATGGATGTACGGGCATTACAGTCATCGGCGTTTCCCTGCAGTCGAGCCTCTCTGCTTGGAAAATATGGCCAAAATTCCTGTTTCCATCATCTATAATACGGATATGCACGGATGATGTTTGAGACGAATTGTCAGAGGATAAACTTGGCGTCGACGTCACGATTTCCAATCCCTCGTAGCATCAACCACAATCGCAATACAGTTTCATCCTTGGTTTCATGCAAAAATAAGCTCTTCCTCCCTCGAAATTTGCAAGTCGGCTGTGAATATTTCCACCATCGGATAACAAAGCTCTCCGCGTCGCAATCTCTGCCCATTGCCTGATATTTTCCGACGTCATGTAACTTGTCACATCATAAGGAGGATAAGCATCTTCCATGCATTTTAATATTGCCATCCCTCCTGTTCCGGTCACACCCAGACCTTCAGCGCAGGCATAGGGCCTACCTGCAAGAATTGCTGCCCATTGAAAACTTCTGGCTGATTGATTTGTGCCTGAATAGACATAAAAGCACCGGAAGATGTTGCGGCAATGGCAATTCTGTCCTGCCTATACTAATCCCATCCGACGTCGTTATGCGATATACAACAAAATATAAAATAATGAATTACTTACAAAGAGAGCATGTTCATGGATGTGCCAGCTTTATTAAAGCTTATACTTATACACCGCGATATTATCAGCTGCCAAGCTGAAAGATATTTCAGGCGGCTGAAACCAGCTTTCGTTATGGATCCTCCTCAGCCGTCTTTCCCTCGGCTGCTGGACACGCCTGAACACAAGCTTGTCGCCCGATCGACAGAAACGCTTCATGCACACCTACCCTCACTCAATGACGAATGGCGCTGCATACCAAAGCAATTCAGCTTTCACGGAATCGTTGATTGCCATTGACCTGCCCCCCGGTCGTCCCTCGTTCATAACGAGAGTCCTTGGGGTTGATAGTGGTCGGTTTCGGATGTGGCAAGCGCGCC